>NZ_JBNNJZ010000280.1:0-10658 GCF_050270335.1 Streptomyces sp. NPDC059900 | reverse complement strand
GCGCGGCGCACCGAGGAGCGGGCGGCCGAGCAGGCCTGACGGGGGTCAGGCCGGGCCCCGGGCGTTCGCCGAAAAGTCCACCGAAAAGTTCGCTGGAAAGTTCACCGAGCAAATAATCTGCCGCAAACCGTAGACGGGACGGATCACCTCCGCTTACCTTCTAGACATGCCTGGACAGGTTCATAAACATCATCGCGTCGCGCACGTACTCGCCGACGAGATCCGCGCCGGGGTGCACGCCGACGGCAGCCGTCTCCCCGGCGAACACGCGCTGCGTGAGCGGTTCGGGGTCAGTCGCACCACCGTCCGCCAGGCGCTGAGCGTCCTCGGCGAACAGGGCCTCATCGAGACGCACGCGGGCATCGGCTCGCTGGTCACCTTCGACGGCACGCCGCTCGACCAGAAGCTCGGCTGGACCAGGGCCCTCGCCGACCAGGGCACCGAGCTCTCGACGGACACCCTGCGCTTCGAGCGGATCACCGACTCCGGGCTCGCCGCCGAACTCGGCCTGGCCGACGCACGGTTCATCGCGCTCGACCGCGTCAGGCGGCTGCCCGACGGCGCCGGCATCTCCCTGGAGCGCAGCCGCGTCCCGGCCGTGCCCGCCCTCGCCGATCTGCCCGAGCGCGGCCTCGAAGGCGGCTCCCTGAACCGGACGCTGCTCGCCGCGGGGCACGTCGCCGCGTCGAGCGACGCCCACATCACGGTGTCCGGCCTCGGCGACGAGGACGCGGGGCTCCTGCACCGCTCTGCGGGCGAACCGTTCATCCGGCTCGCCCAGGTCTTCCGCGATGCCGAAGGGGAGGTCGTGGAGCAGGTGTCCAGCCTGCTCGATCCGTCCCGGTTCCAACTGCACGTACGCACCGGCCGAGGAGGCCACTGATGACCACCGCACCGCCCGACCTTCTCGACCGCGCGCTCGGCGCGTTCTACGGACTCGCGCTCGGCGACGCCCTGGGCATGCCGACCCAGATCATGTCCCGCGACGACGTCGTACGGGTCTACGGCACCGTCACCGGATTCGAGGCCTCCCGGTCCGACAACCCCGTGAGCGCGGGCATGCCCGCCGGTTCCGTCACCGACGACACCGACCAGGCGGTCATCGTGGCGCGGCTGCTCGTCGAGGGCGGCGGGCACATCGAACCGCTGCGGTTCGCCGACGAACTCCTCTCCTGGGAGCGGGAGATGAAGGACAAGGGCTCCTTCGACCTGCTCGGCCCGTCCACCAAGGCCGCTCTGGACGCCGTCGCGGGCGGCACCGACCCCAAGGAGGCGGGCAGGTACGGCACCACCAACGGCGCCGCGATGCGCGTCACCCCGGTCGGCATCGCCTTCGCCGCGGAGCCGCTGCCTCACTTCCTCGACCGGGTCGTGGAGTCCTGCCAGGTCACCCACGACACGAACGTCGGCATCGCGGGCGCGGCGGCCGTCGCCGCCGCGGTGAGCACCGGTGTCGCGGGCGGCACCCTCGACGAGGCCTTCGACGCGGCGATCACCGCCGCGCAGGCAGGCGCCCGGCGCGGCAACTGGATCGCCGGAGCCGACATCGCCGCCCGCATCGCCTGGGCCCGCGACCTGGTGGCCGGCCTGGACGAGGACACGGCACTGGACCGCGTCGTCGCCCTCATCGGCACCAGCGTGGCCAGCCAGGAGTCGGTGCCCGCCGCGTTCGCGGTGCTCGCGCTGACCGGCGGCGACCCCTGGCGCAGCGCGCTCCTGGCCGCGAACCTCGGCGGCGACAGCGACACGATCGCCGCGATCGCGGGCGCGATCGCCGGATCGGTGCACGGCCTCGCGGGCCTGCCCGCCGACGCCGTACGCACCCTGCGCACGGTGAACAGCCTCGAACTGGCCCCGCTGACCGCCCAGTTGCTCACCCACCGCTAGTCCGCTCCCCCGTTGCATCCCCGTCCCTTCCCCGCCCCTTCCCCCGTTCCCACGTACCGCGCAAGGAGGTTCCGTCATGGACGCTTCGACGAAGAACGTTTCGGTCGGCACCGTAGAGACCCGAGGGATCGAGCCGGTCCCCGACAGTGAGCGTCATGGCCACGCGGGCCAGATGTTCTGGACCTGGTTCGCCGCCAACATCTCGATCCTGGGGCTGCCGCTCGGCGCGACGCTCGTCGCCTTCCGCGGACTGAACATCTGGCAGGCCGCGCTGGTCGCGGTCGTCGGCGCGTTCGGTTCGTTCGCGCTGGTGGGGGCGTTGAGCCTGGCGGGCAAGAAGGGCGGCGCACCCGCACTCACGCTCTCCCGCGCGGTATTCGGACAGCGGGGCAACGCGGGCCCGACCCTGGTCTCCTGGCTGAGCCGGGTCGGCTGGGAGACGATCACGACGACCACGGCGGCGTACGCGCTGCTCGCCCTGCTCGGGGTGGCCTTCGGCGTCGACCAGAACACCTTCCTGACCGTGCTGTGCCTGCTTGTCTTCATCGCCTGCACGCTGCTGATCAGCGGCCTCGGACACGCCACGATCATGTGGATCAACAAGTGGGCGACGGTCCTGTTCGGCGTGCTCAACCTGGTCGTGATGGGCTTCCTGGTCGCCACCGTCGACTGGTCGAAGGTCCTGGCCACTCCGGCAGGACCGACCACCGGTGTCGTCGCCGGTATCGGCTTCATCGCCGCGGGCACGGGCATCGGCTGGGCCAACGCCGGTGCGGACTACGCCCGTTACCTCCCGCGCGCGATCCCGGGGCGCCGCCTGATCACTGCGTCGGCCTTCGGTGCGGGCATCCCGCTCGTGCTGCTCATCTCGCTCGGCTCGCTCCTCACGGCGGGCGACCCGTCCCTTGCCACGTCCTCCGACCCGGTCTCCGCGATCAACGCCATGCTGCCGTCCTGGATGGCGATCCCGTACCTGATCGCGGCCTTCGGCGGCCTGCTGATGTCGAACCACCTGTCGACGTACTCCGCGGGCCTCACCATGATCACGCTGGGTCTGCGGGTGCCGCGGGCCTGGGCCGTGCTCATCGACATCGTGCTGATGTTCCTGGGCGGCATCTACTTCATGCTGATCGCGGACGACTTCTACGGCCCGTTCTCCGCCTTCCTGACGCTGCTCGCCGTGCCGATCTCCGCCTGGATCGGCGTGATCGCGGTCGACATGATGCGGGGCCGGGACTACGACCCCGACGCCCTGATGGACACCTCGCGGACCAGCCGCTACTGGTACACCGGCGGCTTCCGGCTGCCCGCCGTGCTGGCCTGGGTGGCGTCGATCGTGGCGGGGCTCCTGTTCACGACCGCCGGTACGGGCTCGGACGACGTGTGGTTCGCCGGACCGCTCGCCGACACCTGGCCCGGCGTCAACGGCCTGGGCTGGGCGGTGGCCATCGTGGTGGGCGGCGCGGTGTATGCGGCCTTCGGCGGGCGCGGCCATCCTTCCGCAACCCCCGCTTCTTCCCCGGCACTTGAGGAGTCAGTCCGATGAGCACCCCCGCACACTCCCCGCGTCTCGTGCTGGCCGGCAACGTCATCGCCGACCTCGTCATCGAAGTCCCCGCCCTTCCCGAACGCGGCGGCGACGTCATCGGCTCCCGCACCCGGCTGTACGCGGGCGGCGGCTTCAACGCGCTGACGGCGGCGCGGCGCCTGGGGGCCGACGCGGTGTACGCGGGGCTGCACGGGACCGGGCCTTACGGGGACCTCGTCCGGCGCTCCCTCGCCGAGGAGGACATCTCGACCCTGCACCCGGTGCGGACGGACGGGGACACGGGGTTCTGTGTGGCCCTGGTCGATGCCGGGGGCGAGCGGACGTTCGTCACCAGCTTCGGGGTGGACGCGCGGATGACGGCGGCGGAGACGGATGCCGTCGCGGGGGCGCTGCGGGCGGGCGACACCGTGCAGTTGTCCGGGTACAGCCTCGTGATGGAGGTCAACGGTCCGCTGCTGTCCGCGTTCGCGGCGGGGCTGCCGGGTGATGTGCGGGTCTGCTTCGACCCGGGGCCGCTGGTCGCCGATATCCCCGCGGACGTCCTCGACCCCGTCCTCGCCCGGACGGACTGGCTCAGCTGCAACGCCCGTGAGGCCCGGCTCATGAGCGGTCACTCCGAGCCGCGGGCTGCCGCTGCCGCGCTCGTCGGGCGGCTTGCGCCGGGGGCGGGGGTGCTTGTGCGGGCCGACAAGGACGGCTGCTGGTTGGCTGCGCCGGGCTCGGGCGGGGACGTGGTGCATGTGCCTGGCTTCCCCGTGGATGCCGTGGACAGCAATGGTGCCGGGGATGCGCATGTCGGGGCGTTCCTCGCCCTGTTGGGGCGGGGGCTCGATCCCCTTACGGCTGCGCGGGGCGCTAACGCTGCGGCGGCGTACGCGGTGACGCGGCGGGGGCCGGCCACTGCGCCGGGTCCTGCGGAGCTCGTTTCGTTCCTGGGGGATGATCCCCTGGGGGAGTTGCTGGGGTAGGGGCCGGTCCCTGCGGGGCTTTCCCCAATCCCGCCCCTTCCCGGCTGCGTCTATTGGCGGCTGCGCCGCGCAGGGGGCTCCGCCCCCAGACCCCCGGTCCTCAGACGCCGGACGGCTGCAAGACTTCCCCGGGCCGGCGGAAATCTCAGCCCGTCCGGCGTTTGAGGACGAACTCGGCGGAGCCGGTGATTGACGGCCACCAAGGCCCCCGCGCCAGGAAGAATCAGTGCTCGTTCGACGCCAGGCGCAGCAAGTGGTCCGCCAGAGCCTGGCCCCCCGTCGCCTCCCGGCTGATCAGCATCAGGGTGTCGTCCCCCGCGATCGTCCCCAGAATGTCGTGCAGCTCCGCCTGGTCGATCGCCGAGGCGAGGAACTGGGCGGCCCCCGGCGGCGTCCGCAGGACCACCAGATTCGCCGAGGCCTCCGCAGAGATCAGCAGCTCCGCCGAGAGGCGCCGCATCCGCTCCTCCTTGGCGGACTCCCCCAGCGGCGCACGCGGAGTGCGGAACCCGCCCTCGCTCGGCACCGCGTAGATGAGGTCGCCCTCGGCGTTGCGGATCTTCACCGCGTTCAGCTCGTCCAGGTCCCGGGAGAGCGTCGCCTGGGTGACCGTGAGCCCGTCGTCGGCGAGCAGCTTCGCCAGCTGGCTCTGGGAGCGGACGGGCTGCCGGTTGAGGATGTCCACGATCCGGCGGTGGCGTGCGGTGCGGGTCTGCGGCACGGCGGGCCCGGCGTGATCCGGGTGCTCCACGTGCTCATTGCCTTGCGCCTGGCTCATCGTCGTCTCATTCTCCGGATCGTCCGTCCCCGTCGGCCGCGGTGGCCTGGTCAAGCACGCCGGGCAGGACCCGGAGGAACGCGTCCACCTCGTCGTCGCGCACGTTCAGCGGCGGCATCAGCCGTACGACATCGGGAGCGGGCGTGTTCACCAGGAAGCCGGCGTCCTGAGCCGCCTGCTGCACCTGAGGCGCGAGCGGCTCGGTGAGCACGATACCCAGCAGCAGCCCCGCACCCCGGACATGGCCCACGAGCGGGTGTCCCAGTGACTCGATTCCGTCGCGCAGCTTCCCGCTCGCCCGCTTCACGTTGTCCAGGAGTCCGTCGGCCTCGATGGTGTCGAGCACGGCGAGTCCCGCGGCGCACGCCACCGGGTTCCCGCCGAACGTCGTTCCGTGGTGACCGGGCTTGAGCAGCTCGGCCGCCGCCCCGAACGCGACCGTCGCGCCCAGCGGCAGTCCGCCGCCCAGACCCTTTGCGAGCGTGACCACGTCGGGCTGCACGCCCTCGTGTGCGAGGTACTCGAACCAGTGGCCGGTACGGCCGATTCCGGTCTGCACCTCGTCGAGGACGAGGAGGGTTCCGGTGGCCGCGGTGATGTCCCTGGCCGCCTTCAGATAGCCCGCGGGCGGCACGATGACGCCGTTCTCGCCCTGGACGGGTTCGATGATGACGAGGGCCGTCTCCTCGGTGACGGCTGCCCGCAGGGCCTCGATGTCGCCGTACGGGACATGCGTGACGTCGCCGGGCAGCGGCAGGAACGGCTCCTGCTTGCCGGGCTGGCCGGTCAGCGCGAGCGCGCCCATGGTGCGGCCGTGGAAGCCGCCGTCCGTGGCGACCATGTGCGAACGCCCGGTCAGGCGGCCGATCTTGAAGGCGCCTTCGTTGGCCTCTGCGCCGGAGTTGCAGAAGAACACCCGGCCCGGGCGCCCGAAGAGCTGGAGCAGCCGTTCGGCGAGCGCGACCGGCGGCTCGGCGATGAAGAGGTTGGAGACATGGCCGAGGGACGCGATCTGGGTGCTGACCGCCTCGACGACCGCCGGGTGGGCGTGGCCGAGCGCGTTGACCGCGATGCCGCCGACGAAGTCGACGTACTCCTTGCCGTCGGCGTCCCACAGCTTGCTGCCCGCGCCGCGCACGAGGGGCAGCCGGGGCGTGCCGTAGTTGTCCATCAGCGCGTCCTGCCAGCGCTGGGTCAGCTCCTCGTTGCCGGTCATGCCGCTTCCCCCTCTGTTTCGTCTGCGGGCGAGTCCGGCACGACCATCGTGCCGATGCCCTCGTCGGTGAAGATCTCCAGCAGGATCGAGTGCTGGACCCGGCCGTCGATCACACGGGCCGTCTCGACGCCGTTGCGCACGGCGTGCAGGCAGCCCTCCATCTTCGGGACCATGCCGCTGGCCAGCTCGGGAAGGAGCTTCTCCAGCTCCTTCGCGGTCAGGCGGCTGATCACCTCGTCGCTGTTCGGCCAGTCCTCGTAGAGGCCCTCGACGTCCGTGAGGACCATCAGGGTCTCTGCGTCCAGCGCAGCCGCAAGTGCCGCAGCCGCCGTATCAGCATTGACGTTGTAGACATGGTGGTCGTCCTGGGAGCGGGCGATGGAGGAGACGACCGGGATGCGGCCGTCGGCGAGCAGGGCCTCGATGGCGCCGGTGTCGATCTCGGTGATCTCGCCGACGCGGCCGATGTCGACCAACTCGCCCTCGATACGGGGCTGGTGCTTGGTGGCGGTGATGGTGTGCGCGTCCTCGCCGGTGAGGCCGACGGCGAGCGGACCGTGCTGGTTGAGCAGGCCGACCAGCTCGCGCTGGACCTGCCCCGCCAGGACCATCCGTACGACGTCCATGGCGTCCTCGGTGGTGACCCGCAGGCCCGCCTTGAACTCGCTGACGATGCCGTGCCGGTCGAGGGCCGCGCTGATCTGCGGGCCGCCGCCGTGCACGACGACGGGCTTGAGACCCGCGTGGTGCAGGAAGACGACGTCCTGTGCGAAGGCCGCCTTCAGCTCCTCGTCGACCATGGCGTTGCCGCCGAACTTGATGACGACGGTCTTGCCGCGGTGCCGGGTCAGCCAGGGCAGCGCCTCGATGAGGGTCTGCGCCTTGGGGAGCGCGGTGTGCTTGCGTGCCGTCGGATTGCCGCTGCTGCTGTTGCCGCTCATGAGGAGTACGCGCTGTTCTCGTGGACGTAGTCGGCGGTGAGGTCGTTGGCCCAGATCACGACGGGCTCGGTGGTGCCTGCCGCCAGATCCGCGGTGATCTTGACCTCGCGGTAGCGCATGTCGACGAGGTCGCGGTCCTCGCCCACGCTGCCGTTCTTGCAGACCCAGACGCCGTTGATGGCGACGTTCAGCTGGTCGGGCTCGAAGGCCGCCATCGTCGTGCCGATGGCGGAGAGCACCCGGCCCCAGTTGGGGTCCTCGCCGTGGATGGCGCACTTGAGGAGGTTGTTGCGGGCGATGGAGCGGCCCACCTCCACGGCGTCGTCCTCGGACGCGGCGTTGACGACCTCGATGCGGATGTCCTTGCTCGCGCCCTCGGCGTCGCCGATGAGCTGGCGGGCGAGATCGTCGCAGACGGTACGGACGGCCTCGGCGAACTCCGCGTATTGCGGGGTGACTTGCGAGGCCCCGGAAGCCAGCAGGAGCACCGTGTCGTTCGTCGACATGCAGCCGTCGGAGTCGACGCGGTCGAAGGTGACCTTCGTGGCGTCCCGCAGCGCCTTGTCCAGGACATCGGCGTCGACGTCGGCGTCCGTGGTCAGGACGACGAGCATCGTGGCGAGTCCGGGGGCGAGCATGCCCGCGCCCTTGGCCATGCCGCCGACCGTCCAGCCGTCCCCCGTGACAACAGCCGTCTTGTGCACGCTGTCGGTGGTCTTGATGGCGATGGCGGCCTTCTCGCCGCCGTGCGCGGAGAGTTCACCGGCCGCGCTCTCGATGCCCGGCAGGAGCTTGTCCATGGGGAGGGTGACGCCGATGAGGCCCGTCGACGCGACGGCGACCTCGCCCGCGTTCAGGTCGAGCGTCCCGGCGACCTTCTCCGCGGTGGCGTGCGTGTCCTGGAAGCCCTGCGGCCCCGTACAGGCGTTGGCGCCGCCGGAGTTGAGGACGACGGCCGACACGAGGCCGCCCTTGACGACCTGCTCCGACCAGAGGACCGGGGCGGCCTTGACGCGGTTGGAGGTGAAGACGCCCGCGGCGGCCAGGCGGGGCCCGGTGTTGACCACGAGGGCCAGGTCCGGGTTGCCGTTCTCCTTGATTCCGGCGGCGATGCCCGCCGCCGTGAATCCCTGCGCTGCCGTGACGCTCACTGCATCTCCTTGTTCGCTTCTCCGCCCGCGCAGCGCAGAGGCGCGCGGTTCGTTGTCATCTGCGGCCCGGCGGCTGCGCGTGCGTCGCTCACGGAGCCACTCCGATCGTGGTGAGACCGAGCTCTTCGGGGAGCCCGAGTGCGATGTTCATGCTCTGCACCGCGCCGCCGGCGGTGCCCTTGGCGAGGTTGTCGATGGCGCTGATCACGATGACGCGCCCCGCCGCCTCGTCGTACGCGACCTGGATCTGTACGGCGTTCGAGCCGTACACCGCGGCCGTCGCGGGCCACTGCCCCTCGGGGAGCAGGTGCACGAACGGTTCGTCCGCGTAGGCCTTCTCGTACGCGGCCCGCACGGACTCGGCGGTGACGCCCGCCGCGGCCTTCGCGCTGCACGTGGCGAGGATGCCGCGCGGCATCGGGGCCAGGGTGGGCGTGAAGGAGACGGTGACGGGGGTGCCCGCGGCGGCGGACAGGTTCTGGATCATCTCCGGGGTGTGCCGGTGCACGCCGCCCACGCCGTACGGCGACATGGAGCCCATGACCTCGGAGCCCAGCAGGTGCGGCTTGGCCGCCTTGCCCGCGCCCGAGGTCCCGGAGGCGGCGACGATCACCGCTTCGGCCTCGGCGAGCCCGGCGGCGTACGCGGGGACGAGCGCGAGCGAGACGGCGGTCGGATAGCAGCCGGGCACCGCGATGCGCTTGGACCCTTCGAGGGCGGCGCGGGCGTCCGGCAGCTCCGGCAGGCCGTAGGGCCAGGTCCCGGCGTGCTCGCTGCCGTAGAACTTCTCCCAGTCCCCCGCGTCCTTCAGCCGGAAGTCGGCGCCCATGTCGACGACGAGGACGTCCGGGCCGAGCTGCTCGGCGACGGCGGCGGACTGGCCGTGGGGCAGGGCGAGGAAGACGACGTCGTGACCCGCGAGGGCCTCGGCGGTGGTCGGCTCCAGGACCCGGTCGGCGAGCGGCATCAGGTGCGGCTGGAGCGCGCCCAGGCGCTGGCCCGCGTTCGAGTTGCCGGTCAGGGCGCCGATCTCCACCTCGGGGTGGACGAGCAGCAGACGCAGCAATTCACCGCCCGCGTACCCGCTCGCTCCTGCCACTGCTGCACGTACCGCCATGGAACCCTCCTCCTAGAGAGCATGACTATACGTATCGACGCAGTTTTATGCAACGAGGGACCGGTGGGCCGGGTAGCGATGAGTTCTCCCGGGAGCAAGGGTCAGTACAGGCAGACAGGCACATGCCCGGCAGGCCCGACGACAGGAGAGAGTCATGCCCCGCATCACGCCCAACCTCTGGTTCGACACGCAGGGCGAGGAGGCCGCGAAGTTCTACGTGTCGGTCTTCCCGAACTCGAAGATCACAAGCGTCGCCCACTACGGCGAAGCCGGGCCGCGACCGGCCGGGACCGTGATGACCGTCGAGTTCGAGCTCGACGGGCAGCCCTATCTCGCGCTCAACGGCGGCCCCGAGTTCACCTTCAACGAAGCGGTCTCGCTCTCCGTCGACTGCGCCGACCAGGCGGAGGTCGACCACTACTGGGCGAAGCTCTCCGAGGGCGGCGAGGAAGGCCCGTGCGGCTGGCTCAAGGACAAGTTCGGACTGTCCTGGCAGGTCGTCCCCGCCGCCATGGGCGAGCTGATGTCCGACCCCGACCAGGGGCGGGCGCAGCGCGCGATGGCGGCCATGCTCGGCATGAAGAAGCTCGACGTGGCGGCGCTGTACGCGGCGGCGGACCAGAAATAGCGTCCGGCGGGGACGTAGCCTGCGGGCATGTCTTTTCCGGATGAGTCGGCCCGCACGGCAGCGGTGACGCACCATCGCGTGCCCGACGTGCTGGCGTATCTGGCCGGGGAGTGGGCGGTCGAGCGCACGGCGCAGGACCTGGCAGGGAACGCGGAAGGCCGCTTCACGGGGACGACGGCGTTCGCATGGCTGGACGACGGGACCGGCGGCCTCCTGCACCACGAGTCCGGCACCTTCGTCTGGCGGGGCACCGCGCGCCCCGCCGAACGCACCCTGCGCTTCCTGCCCGGCGAAGGCCCCGGCGTCGCCCGCGTCACCTTCGCCGACGGCCGCCCGTTCCACGACCTGGATCTGCGCACCGGCAGGCACACCGCCGACCATCCGTGCGCGCTCGACCTCTACCGGGGCGAGTTCGAGGTGTAC
>NZ_JBNNJZ010000279.1:0-10687 GCF_050270335.1 Streptomyces sp. NPDC059900 | reverse complement strand
TGCCAGGGGGGGCTGAAAGACGTTGCACGGATCCGACAGGCAGACGGTTGGCTCATCGATGTGCCCGGTCTTGCCGTAGGCGCCAAAGTGCGTCCTATTCACCCTTCAACCGTGCTGTGGCGGCGCGGTTCCTGACGCTTCATCACACCCACCAGAACGCAGCGGCCGTGCGGTCGGCGCACTGTTTGCTGCGGTTTTACAAGGCTGGGACGGTCGCTGGCGACGGCTGTCTCATGCCCGGCCTGCAATCTTTGAAGGGGAAATGATGTCAGACACTGCCCAGCCTCGCCTTGCCCTGGTGGGCGACCGCGGCAACCACGATGAGCCGTCTCACCCCAAGATCGATGCCATGCGTGAGCAGTGGGACGTGATCACGGAGTGGGTTCCGACGGTCGACATCCACGATGCCTCCCGGCTCGACGGGTTCGACGGCATCTGGGTGGTCCCCGGTGCGCCGTACCTCAACCAGAAGGGCGTGCACGTCGCCGTCCGCCACGCCCGTGAGAACGCACTGCCCTTCCTCGGTACCTGCGGCGGGTTCTTCAGCGCCCTCATCGAGCACGCGCAGAACGTGCTGCACCTTCCCGAGGCGGAGGGCGTGGATGAGGACCCGGAGAAGCTCCTGCCGCTGGTCACGCCCCTGACGTGTTCCTTCCGCGGGGAGAAGGCTCCTCTGACGGTCAAGGAGGACTCGTTGCTTGCCTCGATCTACGGCACGACCAACGTAGATGAGGTGTTCCACTGCGAATACGGGCTGACGGCCGACTTCATGGGCGCGGCCAGCCAGGGCTCCCTGCAGATCAGCGCCTGGGACAGCGACGGCGCGCCGCGCGCTCTGGAGCTCGCCGGTCACCCGTTCTTCATGGGCAGCCTCTTCCAGCCCGAACTGTCATCTGCTCCCGGCGCCGAGCACGCGATCCTGACGACCTTCCTCAGCGCGGTGCGGAACTCGGCGAGCACTCTGCCGGCCCAGCACGCCGTCTGACGCAACCTCGTTCGCTGCCTCTGTTCTGACACGGCCGTGCACCCCGAGTGCGCACGGCCGCGGGCACCGCCATGCCCGCCTTGCCCCCACACCAGGCTGAAGGATCTTTCACGCGCATGAAGCACGACCAGCATGGGATCTCCCGAAGAGGATTCGTCCGGGGCAGCGTTGTCGGCAGTGCCGGCTTCGGCGCCCCTGTACTGCTGCCGCTGGTGGCGGCCAGCGCCACGGAGTCCGGCGGCCCCGATGCCGCGAGCAGCGTTCCGGGCGCGAGCTTCACCGATCAGTCGGCGGCCCTGACCCCGGACCGGACGGTGGCCACGGCCTGCCAGTTCTGCAACTCCAACTGCCGCCTCAATGTTGACCTCAAGGCCGACCGGATCCTTGCCGTCCGCGGTGAGGACGGCGACCCCGTCCAGAACGGCCAGCTTTGCGTCAAGGCCGAGATGATGCCGGAGCTGGTCTACAACAAGGAGCGCCTCACCACGCCGTTACGTCGTGTCTCGGGCAAGAAGGGCGCGGCGAACTCCAAGTTCGAGGCGATCAGTTGGGACGAGGCCTACCGCACCATCGCCCGAAAGCTGCTGCACCTGCGCGACGCCGGCCAGGTGCACGCGATCGCCAACCGCACCACCGGCCGTATGCCGCGCGGCACCGGCTCTCTGGTGGGCCGTTTGTTCGCCATGCTGGGCAGTCCGAACAACACCGACGTGGGCCCGGTCTGCAACGACGCCGGAGGCAACGCCCTGGCGGCCACCTTCGGCCTGGGCAACTTCACCAACGGCTACGGCATCGACGGTGCCACGGGCAAGGACGACCTCGGATCCGCCCGGCACTACTTGTTCCTGGGCACGAACCAGGCCGAGACCCACCCGGTGACCTTCGACTACCTGCTGCGCGAACGCAAGAAGACCAAGGCCACGCTTACCGTCGTCGACCCCCGCCTGACGCCGACCGGCGCCGCCGCGGACCGGTGGGTATCGCCCAAGCCGCACACCGACCTCGCCCTGCTGCTGGGCATGCTGCACCACATCGTCGAACAGCGCCTGTACGACCGGGCGTTCATCGACCGTTGGGTAACCGGCTTCGACGAGCTGCGCGCCCACCTGGCCAAGCACCGGTACACGCCCGCCTGGGCCGCGAAGATCACCGGCGTACCCGCCTCCACCATCACGGCCATGGCCGAGGAGTACGCGGGCGCCGAACCCGCCGCGATCTTCTGCAACGCCGGTATCTCACACCAACTCGGCGCTTTCGATACCTACCGGGTGGCCACCTTCCTCGCCGCGGTGACCGGCAACATCGGCAAGCCCGGCGGCGGCTGCAACTTCATGCACAACACCTGGCCCGGCGACCTGCACCTGCCGCCCCTGGAAGCGGAGACACCCGAGCGCCGTGAAGCCCTGCCGGTCGGCCCGGACTACTTCGCCGAGTCCATCCTCACCGGCCGGCCCTACCAGCTGCGTGCCGTCATCACCCAGGGCAACCCGCTGGTGTCCTCCGCCAACACCACCAAGGTCCGCAAAGCCTTCGAGCAGCTCGACTTCTACGTCTACACCGGCCTGTTCATGGAAGAGCCCGCCGCCTACGCGGACATCATCCTGCCCGTCTGCAGCGGACTGGAGATGGAAGGCGTCTACATGCGCCGCGACGACCGTGCCATTCGCTGGCAGGACCAAGTCGTCGATCGCGTCGGCCAGTCACGGCCCGACTACGAAATCTGGATCGGTCTCGCCCACGCACTGGCCGACCTCGACACCCACCGCCCCGCGAAGGAATGGCGCGACGCCTTCCCCGAGCGGTGGATGGACTACAAGAACCTGTGGGCCGACTTCGTGAAGCACACGCCGGGGGCCGGCGGCATGACGCGCGAGCGCATGAGTAAGCGCACCGAGCCATTGCGCTGGCCGTGCCCCACGCCTGAGCACCCCGGGGTCAGCACCCTCTACCTCGACCACCCCAGCTGGTACCAGGCCGCGGAAGACCTGGACGAGGCGCATCGCGGCAAACGATTCCTCACCCCCAGTGGCAAAGTCGAAATCACCACCGCCGCACTGGAGAAGAGCCTGTCGGCGACCGGACACGCGGCACTCCCAATCTTCTATACCCACCCCGAGGTCACCGGCGCTCACCCCACCGTGGCCTACAGCAAGAAGCTGGTCACCAACCCGATCAACCCCCAAGCGCTCACCCACCCGGTGCGCCTGGGAGTAGCCGGCAACGGTGATGTCCACCGCACCTTCCCGCTGATGGGCATGACGGGCCGCCCCAGCGTCGTGCACTTCGCCGAGATGACCCACTGGACGCCCACCGGCAAGCAGCTCAACGGCGTCCGCTTCATCCAGATCCATCCGAAGACGGCCCAGCGCGCGGGCATCGCCGACGGTGACGACGTACGGGTGGAAAGCCCCAGGGGCGTCGTGACGGGCACCGCACTCTTCTGGGACGGCATCCGGCCCGACACCGTGTTCGTCCCCAACACCTTCGGCCCCGCACAGAAGGTCGGCGACCTCTTCGACGACCCGCGCTATGAGGCGGCCAACACGCTGCCCGACGACCAGTACTACGACAACCTCTCCGGCCAGCAGGCCTACAAGTGCTTCGCCTGCCGCGTCGTCAAAGCCTGACCTGCCCCAAGGCCAGCATCCGCACAACCCCACGGAGGACCCTATGAACGCGACACCCGACCCGCGCCTGAAGGCTGAAGAGGTAACCGTGCTGCCGCTGGCGGCCTTCGACGAACGCGTCAACGTCCTCGGCTCCAAGAGCTACACCAACCGCTACCTGGCCATCGCCTCCCTCTCGGGCCAAGAAACCGTCATCAACGGCGCCCTGCTGTCCGACGACACCCTCTACTTCGCCCGAGCCATCGAGACGTTCGGCCACGTCACCTGCGCCGTCGACCACGACGCGGCCAGCATTCATGTCACGCCCACCGGACAGCCCATGCGCGCCCCCAAGGAGGACATCTTCGTCGGCGGAGCAGGCACCCCGCTGCGCTTCCTGATCTCCATGGCCGGCCACGCCCAGGGCACCACGACCATTACGGGCAACACCCGCATGCAGGAGCGGCCCATGGGCGACCTGCTGCAGGCGCTGCCGCCGCTCGGCGTGGACGCCACCGCCGTACGCGGCAACGGCAGCCCGCCCATCCGCGTCGTAGGCGGCTCCTTCAAGGGCGGTGCCACGACCATCAACGGCACCGTCTCCAGCCAGTTCACCTCCAGCCTGATCATCAACGCTCTGCGCGCCGAGAGCGACACCGAGATCACCATCGCGGACGAGCTCGTCTCCAAGCCGTACGTCGAGATGACGCTGGCCGCCCTGAAGGAGGTGGGCGTGAGCGTCGAACGCGACGGCTACCGCCGCTTCACCGTTCCTGCCGGCCAGCAGGCCCGCGGCGGCGAGGTGACCGTCGAGCCTGACGCCTCCGGTATGTCCTACTTCCTGGCCGCCGCCGCCATCCTGGGCAGCCGCGTCGTCATCCCCGGGATCGGCTCCGGATCACACCAGGGCGACGTCCACCTCGTCGAAGCCCTCGAACGAATGGGCTGTCACACCCAGATCACCGACGACGAGATCACCCTGACCGGCGGCCAGCTGCGCGGCATCGACATCGACATGGAGGCCATGCCCGACGTCGTACCGTCCCTGGCCATCGCCGCCGCCTACGCCGAAGGCACCACCCGCATCACCAACATCGCCTCGCTGCGTGTCAAGGAGTGCGACCGCATCGCCGCCGTCACCACCGAACTGCGCAAGATGGGCATCGAGGTCGAGGAACTCCCCGACGCGATGTACATCACCGGCGGTACCCCCCACGGCGCGACCATCGACACCTACGACGACCACCGCATCGCCATGACCTTCGCCATCGCCGGTCTGCGTACCGAGGGCGTCGTCATCAAGGACCCGGGCTGTGTCGCGAAGTCCTTCCCCACCTTCTGGCAGACCCTCGACACCCTCCACCCCACCCTGGAGAGCACCAAGTGACCGCGCCGGAAACCACGCCCGGCGGACCGGGCATCCTGCTGGTGCTGGACGGGTGGGGCCACGCCCCGCCGGGCGCCGACAATGCGGTCGACGCCGCGCACACGCCGGTCCTGGACGAGCTGACCAGCAGGCACCCCTCCACCCTGGCCGACGCGTCCGGGGAAGCTGTAGGTCTGCTGCCGGGCACCGTCGGCAACTCCGAGATTGGCCACATGGTCATCGGAGCGGGACGGCCTCTGCCCTACGACAGTCTCTTGGTGCAGCAGCACATCGACTCCGGCGAGCTTCGGGAAAACCCTCGCTTCGCCGCGCTCCTGGACGCGGTCGCGGCCAGGGGAGGAGCCCTGCATCTGGTCGGTCTGTGCTCGGACGGTCAGATCCACGCGCACGTCGGGCATCTGAGCGAGCTGCTCGCCGCGGCCGCCGACCGTCAGGTGCCCCGCGTGTGGATCCACGCGATCACCGATGGACGGGACGTGGCCGACGGTACCGCCGAGACCTATCTGGCGCAGGTAGCTGCCCTGTCCGCTGAGGCCGGCACCGGACAGATCGCCAGCGTGGTCGGCCGCGGCTATGCCATGGACAAGGCCGGCAACCTCGACCTGACCGACCAGGCCGTCCACCTGGTGGCCGACGCGGTGGGCGCCGAGGTGAACAGAGCGGCCGAAGCTGTGACTGCCTCCGAACGCGGCGATGAATGGGTGGCCCCGAGCACCCTGCGGGACGCGTCGGCAGCGCGCATCGCCGACGGCGACGGCCTCGTGTGGTTCAACTTCCGCAGCGACCGCATCCAGCAGCTCGCCGACCGCCTGTTGGACCACCTGGCCGCCACCGGACGCACGGTGGACACCCTCAGCTTGGCCCAGTACGACACCCGTGCCGACATCCCGGCCCTGGTGCAGCGGGCCGATGCCTCGGGAGGACTGGCGGACGAGCTCACCGCCGCAGGCGTGCGCAGCGTGCGCATCGCCGAGGCCGAGAAGTTCGAGCACGTCACCTACTACATCAACGGACGCGACAGCACGGTGCGCGGCGTCGAGGAACACGTCCGTATCACCGGCTCCGGCGCCCCTGACTACAAGGCTCGCCCGGAGATGAACCTGGACCGGGTCACGGATGCTGTCCTGGATGCCGCGGCTCGCACCGACGTCGACCTCGTTGTCGCCAACCTCGCCAACATCGACGTCGTCGGCCACACCGGCGACTACACGGCCACAGTCAAAGCGTGCGAATACACCGACGCCGCCGTGGCGCGGATCGTGGCCGCAGCCGCCCAATCGGGCCGGTGGCTGCTGCTCGTGGGAGACCACGGCAACGCCGAGAAGATGACCAAACAAGCGCCCGACGGAACCACCCGTCCCTACGGCGGCCACACCACCCACCCAGTGCCCCTCGTCGTGGTGCCCGCCCACGAGGAGGCCACGGCCGCACTGCCCGAACAGGCAACGCTCGCCGACGTCGCCCCAACGGTCCTGCACCTGCTGGGACACAAGCCCGGATCCGCCATGACAGGAAGGCCGCTGCTGTGAGTCCCTCCACCCCGACCGTCGCCTCAAGTCGTACTGCGAACGCGGTCCCCGCATTGCTCGCGTCGCTGCAGGCCACCCTCCAGGGCCCTGCCGAACAGCCAGACTGTCCGCTGCCGCCCACCATCGTGTCCGCCTTCGCGGACGACTCGACCGTGCGACCGCTCGCCGCAGCGGGCGGCGTGTGGGCGGTCCTTCGGGAGTCGCCCGACCGCTCGTGCCAGGTGCTCTGCCTGCACAACCCGTCCGGCGACGCCATCTCGGCGAGCCTGGATGTCCTGTTGCCCGAAGTCGCAGGTCAGCAGGCCCACTTCGTCCGGGGCGCCCTGCGTACCACGCAGGAAGCCGACGGACTCCACGTCCACCTGGCCGCGTTCGGCCACGCCTGGATCACCTTCAGCCGCTAAGGAGGAGTGCCCCGCCATCACGGGTGCCGAGGGCCTCGAGCCGACGGCATCACAGCCGCACGACGGCGCGGACCGGCGCCGTCCCTTCCGTACCGCTCCAGATCCGTCTGCAGCCTGCGCAGGCAGCCGCCCTCCGGGGTTTCTGCTGCCCGCGTACTCCCTTCAGGGCACCGCCATCCCTAAGGATCTGACATGTTCATACCCAAACCCATCTTGGTGTCGGCCCCAGCCGATGCCCGCGTTCCGCTGTCCTTGTACCCGCTCCCGCCCGGCCGCCTCGTCTCGTTCTGCAAGAGAGAGATGAACATCAGCAACGGCACGGACGGCAAAGGTGTGCGCCTGTCGCCGCAGAGCTTCGTCTGACCGGTCCCCCTCCAGCCGTCACCTCGGTGACCGCTCCAGGGAGGACCTCGAGATGTCGCACACCCATGCCCTTATCCATGCCGTGGTACCGCACGAAGACAGAAAGGCCCCTCTGATGTTCAGCACGAAGCGTCGCCTCGCCTATATCACCTCAACCGCTCTGGTGGTCGCATCCCTCGCCACGGCCTGCGCCGATGGTGGAGCAGGAGGGTCGGGCGCACTGCAGGTCAGCGGTTCGACCACGGTAGCCCCGGTGGCCGCGGACGCAGCCGAGGCCCTAAAGGCTGACGGGCTCGACATGACCGTAGCCACCCAGGGCGGTTCCGCCGGCGGAATCTCCCAACTCGCTGCGGGCCAGATCAAGATCGCGATGAGTTCGAAGCCTCTCGCGGCCGAGGACAAGGCCGCCAGTCCCGACACCGACTTCCGCTCCACACAGATCGGTTCGGACGCGGTCGGCATCATCGTCACCAAGAAGGTCGCCGATGCCGGCGTCAAGAACCTCACAGTGGATCAGGTACGGGACCTGTTCGAAGGGAAGATCGCCAACTGGTCCGAAGTCGGTGGACCGGACCTCAAGGTCTTCGTCTACGACAAGGAACCCGGCCGCGGAACCCGTGAGGTACTCGACAAGTACATCTACGGCGACAAGAAGGCCCCGGCTCCGCCGAAGTCGGACAACTTCGCGATTGTGGGCGGCAACCTCGAAACCCGCAACAAGCTGAAGTCGACCCCCGGGTCGGTGGCACCGCTGTCCACCAGCTTCGTCGAGGGGCACAAGGACTTGGCAGTGGTCACCCTGGACGGCATCGGTGCGACGCCCAAGAACATCGCCTCCGGCAAGTACCCGATGTCCCGACCGCTCTACTTCATCACGGACGGGAAGCCGGAGGGGACGGCCAAGAAGTTCATTGACTACGTCCTGACCGCCAAGGGTCAGAAGTTGATGACCAAGCACGGCTATTTGACGCTCAAGGAAATCGGTAAGTAGCCGATGACCACCACTCTGGCGCGAGATTCCGTGCCACCTGACGCCAAGGTACGGCCCCGCCCGTCGAAGTGGATCTGGAGCTGGACGGGCGCCGGGGTGTTCGCCGTGGCAGCCCTGCTCCTCGTTGTCGTGGGGTATCTCGTCGCGGGCATCAGCAGCGGCGCAGTCGACTGGCTGACACTGCTGACCGACGCCTCCTGGAGCCCTCCCAACGCCGCATACGGCGGCCTCTCCATGATCTACGGCACGGCCGTCGTCTGCGTCATCGCTCTCGTCCTGGCCGTACCCGTCAGCTGGGGAGCGGCTCTCGCACTGTCGGAGTACCTGCCGCCACGCCTGGGCCGGCCGTTGCGCATGTGCGTTGAGTTGCTAGCCGCCGTTCCGTCCATCGTCTACGGCCTGATCGGCATCATGGTCGTCCGCCCCGTCATCGCCTGGATCGGTGACGTACCCGGCGGGGACAGTCTGTTCGCTGCTGGGATCGTCCTCGCGGTCATGATCACGCCGACGATCGTGGCGGTGAGCGTCGACGCACTCACCGCAGTGCCCGACCGCTATCGCGAGACGGCCTTCTCACTCGGCCTCACCCGTCGCGAGGTCATCCGCTCCGCAGTGCTGCCGCTCGCGCGACCCGGCATGCGCTCCGCCGTCCTGCTGGGCCTGGCCCGCGCGCTCGGCGAAGCCATCGCCGTGTTCTTGGTGGTGGGCAGAGCCGACGGACGACTGCCCACCAGTTTCGACGGGTTCCTCGAATCGCTGGTGCATCCCGGGCAGACACTGACGACGAAGCTGGCAGGTCCCGAGCCGGTGCTGGCCGGCACGTCCGGTCCCTACTTCGCTGCGCTGTGCGGACTGGGTGTCATCCTCCTGGCGCTGGTGGCCGCGGCAACGATCTGGGGCACACGAGGCCAAAAGGCCGGTACGACGGACAAGGGAACCTCGTCGTACCGCAGCACGACCCGGATGCGTGTGCAGCGCGATCGTCTAGCCAGAGTGATGCGCCTGGGAGCGCTGCTTCTGCCCACCGCACTCCTTCTCGGCATGCTCGCCCTCTTGGTGACGCGAGGAAGTGCCGCGTTCAACCCATCGTTCTGGTTCAGCTCGGCAACAGGCGCAGCGGGTGGAGGCGTACGCGACCAGATCGTCGGCACCCTGCTGCTCATCGTCACGACGGGGTTGATCGCACTCCCGCTCGGCTTCGGCGCAGGCATCCTGATCGGCGTTCACGCATCCGAGCGCATCTCACGTCTACTGCAGACGCTGACAGTCGTTCTGGGCGGAGCGCCGACGATCCTGCTGGGGCTGGCCGGGTTCGTCATCTTGTCCAGCACCATGGGATGGGGCCGGTCCTGGTTGGCGGGAGCCATTGTGCTCGTCCCTGTCGTCATCCCCGTGATCGCCCTGGCGACCTCGGCCCGCGTACGGAGCATGCCACCGGAACTGACCGAGAGCGCGCTGTCGTTGGGGCTGACGCGCGCGCAGCTCATCCGCTCGGTCGTCGTTCCCTACGCCTGGCCCGCCACGGTCACCGGCCTGCTCCTCGGTCTGGCCCGCGCGGCAGGAGAAACCGCCCCACTGCTGTTCACCGCCACCGTCTTCTTCGGAGCTCCCGCCCTCCCGAGCGGAATCGTGGAATCCCCGGTCCAGGCACTGCCCACCCACATCTTCACCCTCTCCCAGGACTCGGGTGACCCCCAGGCAGTCACCCAGGCATGGGGGAGTGCCATGGTCCTCGTCCTGATCACTGCAGTACTCCTCAGCGCGGCGTTCGCGCTGCGCAACCGCTTCGAAGGAGAGCGATGGACAACGTAATCACCGTGCGTCAGCTGCGGGTGCTCAGCCGCGACAAGACCCTGGTCGGCCCCGTCTCCTTCGGCCTTGAGCGCGGATCCACCACCGGTCTGTGCGGGCCATCGGGCGCCGGCAAGTCCACCGTCCTGCGTGCTCTGGTCGACCTGCTCCCGACCGGGCTCACCCGCGACGGTGACTTGAAGGTGCTGGAACGGCAGATCGCGCCGGGCAAGGGAGACGCCGATCTCAGGGCCAAGATCGTGCTCGTACCCCAGACACCGGTCGTTTTCGGAGGCAGCATCCTCGACAACGCCCTCTTTGGCCTCCGGCACGTCCTGCGGGCTCCTCGGGAAACCCTCCAGGAACGAGCGGAACAGGCGCTGCGCGAGGCCGGATTGTGGAAGGAGGTCTCCGACAGGCTGGATTCCCCGGCCCAGACCCTGTCCGCAGGGCAGCGGCAGCGCCTGTGCCTTGCACGGGCGTTGGCCTTGGAACCGGCGGGTCTGCTTCTGGACGAGCCCACCAGCGCGCTTGACGAACAGAGCCGGGACAAGGTCGAGCAATCGATAGCGGCATTGCGTGGTAGCCGGACAGTCCTTCTCGTCTCCCACGACCCAGCACAGGTCGAGCG
>NZ_JBNNJZ010000278.1:0-10712 GCF_050270335.1 Streptomyces sp. NPDC059900 | reverse complement strand
GCGTGCGCCGGAGGCTGCGCGTGCGCCGGAGGCTGCGCGTGCGCCGGAGGCTGCGCGTGCGCCGGAGGCTGCGCGTGCGCCGGAGGCTGCGCGTGGGCCGGGGGCTGCGCGTGCGGCTGCGGGGCCTCTGCGCCGCCTCCCCGCGGCGTCTCCCACTCCACCGACTTCCCGCGCTCCGTGTCGACGCGCACCCGCGTGCCCGGCGGCAGCCCGGCCAGGGGCGCGGCCGTGTCGGGGCCGCCCTGCCACATCACCACGGTCGGCGGCAGCAGCCGGGCGGACAGCTGCGCCTCACGGTCCGTGAGGGCGCGCCGCAGCGCCTCGGGGGTGCTCGCGTCCACGTCGAGGGCGGCGAGCGCCGCGAGCACCGCGGCGTCGGCGGCCGCGACCGTGCGGCCGGGGGACGGGGAGTAAGAAGTGGCCACGCCATGCAGGGCGGCAAGGCGGGAAAGTCCGGTGGGTGCAGCGGATCCGGTGGGTTCGGTGGCTCCGGCGACTCCGGGTGGGGCCATCTAGACCCCCATGTAGGCCAGGCCCGACGCGGTGCCGGTGGAGGTCGGCTCGCTGGTCAGCGGAGCGGCGTCGGCGAGCGGGGGCTCGCTCGTCAGGGGTGCGTAGTCGGCGAGCGGGGGCTCGCTGGTCAGGGGCGGCTCCAGGCAGCCGCAGGAGCAGGATCCGTCCAGTCCGGAGTCAGGACCGGAGACCTGTTTGGAAAGAGCGGAGAGCAGGAGGTTCGCGGAAGCGGGCACGTAGGGCTCCAATGTCAGGGGGCAGGACGGTCTTAGACAGCAGGCCTACCCAGTGCGCGGGATCGCAGACATATCCGTTGTATGAACGTGCGCGTACTCACATTCGTTTCCCCGGGCGGGGGTCCGAACGCAAGATCTTCCTTTCCCCGTGTCCCGCGTTCCAGTCCCGGCAATGTCACACGGAAGAAAACTCGCACAACACCCACGCCCGTTGACACTCCGGCCACGCGAGTGGTGGGCTCGGTGACGCCCTGACACGGCAAGAGCACCAAACGTGATCATCAGGACGAGTGACACCGAGGAGAGGCCGTGCAACTGCGGCGCAGGAAGGGCGCGGCCGCCATCGCCGTCGCCGTCATCGCAGGCGCTCTCGGTGGCGCCCCCGGCGCCGTCGCCGCCCCCGGGCTCCCCGGAAAACCCGGCACCCCGGCCGCCTCCCCCGACGCCCCCGGCTCTCCGGGCGACGACCGCGAGAGCGACGGCACCCTCCCCCCGGTCTGGCCCCGCCCCCAGTCGATGAGCGCGGCAGGCGCCCCGGTCACCGTCACGGACGAGGTCCTCCTGGTCACAGGGCAGGACCCGGACCCGTACGCGACGGACACCCTGCGCGCCCTCCTCCGCGACGCGGGCGCCGGAAAGATCACCGAGGTGAAGGACGGCGACCCGCTCCCCGCATCAGGCGGCCGGCTCGTCGTCCGCGCCGACGGCACCGGCACCGAAGGCACCGGCGCCGACCGGGCCCTGCGCACGCTGGGCGCCCGGGACCGGCGCGACCTCCCCTCCGGCGGCTACCGCATCGCGGTGGGCCGGATCGGCGGCCAGGACACGGTCGCCCTCGCGGGCACGGGCGAGGACGGCCTCTTCCACGGCGTACAGACCCTGCGTCAATTGCTCACCGGGAGCAGCGCCGGGAGCACCATTCCCGGCGTCCGGATCCGCGACTGGCCCGGCACCGCCGTCCGCGGCATGACGGAGGGTTTCTACGGCACTCCGTGGACCCGTGCACAGCGTCTGGACCAGCTGGACTTCATGGGCCGCACGAAGCAGAACCGGTACCTCTACGCCCCGGGCGACGACCTCTACCGCCAGGCGCGCTGGCGCGAGCCCTACCCCGCGCAGCAGCGCGCCGACTTCCGCGCCCTCGCCGAGCGGGCCCGGGCCAATCACGTGACGCTCGCCTGGGCCGTCGCCCCCGGCCAGGCCATGTGCATGTCGTCCGACAAGGACGTCAGGGCCCTGAACCGCAAGATCGACGCGATGTGGGCCCTGGGCGTACGCGCCTTCCAGTTGCAGTTCCAGGACGTCAGCTACAGCGAGTGGCACTGCGACGCGGACGCGGACGCCTTCGGTTCGGGGCCCGGGGCCGCCGCGAAGGCGCAGTCCCGCGTCGCCAACGCGGTCGCCGCGCACCTGGCCGAGCGCCACCCCGGCGCGAAGCCGCTGTCGCTGATGCCCACGGAGTACTACCAGGACGGCGCCACCGCGTACCGCGACGCCATCGCGGAGCGGCTCGACGGCGGCATCGAGGTGGCGTGGACGGGCGTCGGCGTGGTCCCCCGGACCATCACCGGCAAGGAACTCGCGGGTGCCCGCAAGGCATTCGGCTCGCACCCGCTCGTGACGATGGACAACTACCCCGTCAACGACTTCGCGCAGGACCGCATCTTCCTCGGCCCCTACACCGGCCGCGAGCCCGCGGTGGCCACCGGCTCGGCGGCGCTGCTCGGCAACGCCATGGAGCAGCCCTCCGCGTCGCGCATCCCCCTGTTCACGGCCGCCGACTACGCCTGGAACCCGCGCGCCTACCGCCCGCACGAGTCCTGGCTCGCCGCGATCGACGACCTGGCGGGCGGCGACGGGAAGGCGCGGGGCGCCCTGCGGGCCCTCGCGGGCAATGACGCGTCCTCCGTGCTCGGCGCCGACGAATCGGCGTACCTGCGCCCGCTCATGGACGACTTCCGACGCGCGCGTACGACGACGGACACCGCCCGCATCAAGAAGTCCGCACAGGCCCTGCGGGACGCCTTCACCGTCATGAAGGAGGCGCCGCGGCGGCTCGCCGGCAGCGACATCAAGGCCGAGGTGCGCCCCTGGGTCGATCAGCTGGCGCGCTACGGAGAGGCGGGCGAGGCGGCGGTCGACATGCTGCGCGCGCAGTCGGCCGGCGACGGCGCGGCCGCCTGGCGCGCCTCGCGCACCCTGACCGGCCTCCGAAAGGAACTGAAGGCCGCCCGGGTGACGGTCGGCAAGGGCGTCCTCGCCCCCTTCCTCACGAGCTCCCAGAAGGCGTACGAAGCCTGGGCGGGGCTCGACACCGAGCAGGCGTCGGACCGCGCGACGGTACGCACGCCCCGCGCCCGCCCCCTCACGGCGGTGACGGCACTCACCGACCCCGGCACCAGGGGCGGCATCGAGGCGCATGTCCCCGGTAAGGGCTGGCGCCGCATCGGCGCCCTGTCCGGCACGGGCTTCACGGAGGTCAGCCCCGAGGGGGCAGGCCCGCGCGCCGACGCCGTCCGCGTCACGGTCACCGAGGGCACCGTCCGCCACATCGTGCCCTGGTACGCGGACTCGCCCGGCGCCCGCCTGTCCCTGTCCCGCACGGAGGCCGACGTGGAGATCGGCGGCGACCCGCAGCGGATCACGGCGAAGCTGACGCCCCTGCGCCCCGGCGACGTACGGGGCAGGGTCACTGCGAAGGCGCCCGGGGGCATCAAGGTGCGCACCCCGGAGAAGTCCGTCCTGCCGCGCGGCACGCAGGTGGACGTCCCCGTCGACGTCACCGTCCCGGAGGGCACGCGCGCGGGAACGTACGAACTGCCGGTCACCTTCGACGGCCGGACCAGGACGGTCTCGATCCGCGCCTACCCGCGCACCGCGGGCCCCGATCTGGCGCGCGGCACGAAGGCGTCGTCGTCGGGCGACGAGACGAAGGACTTCCCGGCGTCAGGCGCCAACGACGGCGACCCCGAAACCCGCTGGTCCTCCGCGTACGAGGACGGCGCCTGGTGGCAGACGGAGCTCAAGGAGCCGGTCAGGCTCGGCCAGGTGGTCCTGCGCTGGCAGGACGCGTACGCGGCGGGCTATCGCGTGCAGACGTCCGCCGACGGCAGGACCTGGCGCACGGCGGCGACCGTGAAGGACGGCAAGGGCGGCCGGGAGGCGGTCCGCATGGACGCCCGGGACACGCGCTACCTGCGCATACAGGGCGACAAACGAGCCACCCGCTTCGGCTACTCCCTCTGGTCGGTGGAGGCATACGCCGTGGCGGAGGACTGACGGCGCCGAAGGGCCGGAGCGGGGCGAACCGCTCCGGCCGCACGTAAAAGCCCGGATCTCTCAGGCGGAAATGCCGTCGATCCGGGCCATGGCGTCGTCCGCGCCGAACGGCTGCAAGTACGGCAGCCAGCGCGGATCCCTATGCCCGGTCCCGATGATGCGCCACGCCAGACCCGAGGGCGGCGCGGGCTTGTGACGCAGGCGCCACCCCAGCTCCAGGAGATGACGGTCCGCCTTGGTGTGGTTGCAGCGGCGGCAGGACGCCACCACGTTCTCCCAGGCGTGCTGACCGCCACGGCTCTTCGGAATGACGTGGTCGACGCTGGTTGCGACGCCACCGCAGTACATGCACCGACCGCCGTCGCGGGCGAAGAGCGCCCGCCTGGTCAGAGGAACGGGCCCCCGGTAGGGGACCCGGACGAACCGCTTGAGGCGGACCACGCTGGGTGCGGGGACAGTGCGCGTTGCGCTGTGCATGAAGGCGCCGGATTCCTCGAGGCAGAGAGCCTTGTTCTCCAGGACGAGGACGAGCGCGCGGCGGAGCGGTACGACGCCCAGAGGCTCGTACGACGCATTGAGGACCAGGACGTGCGGCACGGATGCCTCCTTGTACGCCGGCGGCGCGTGGCTCGCGCCGGGACGATCTGTAGCCAGTCTCCCCTCATGCCTGGTCCAAGCGCCACCATGTGCTCGTAACGGCCTTGGAGTGTTTTCGACCACACATGTACAACACCCTCATCTTCCCCAAGTGAGCACTGTCTCTCCCTCGAACATCACAACGATCCACACACAATGCCCCGTTAGTGTGGTGACTCTGCCTGGTGCATCTCCTGGGCAGGCCGCTATGCCTGGAGGTACCTGCCGTGTTCCTGTCCGTCCTGTCAGCAGCCGGAACGGACCCGGACGACAAGACGACGCCGAAGCCCCCGACCTTGGAAGACGCCCAGGAGCACGCGACGAACGCGGCGAGCTGGGTCGAGCAGAACTGGTCGGCGTGGCTGGGCATCGGGCTCCGCATCCTGCTGATCGTCGCCGTCGCCGTCGTCCTGCGTGTGGTCATCCGGCGCTCGATCACCAAGCTCATAGAACGCATGAACCGCACGGCTCAGTCCGTGAACGGCACGGCGCTCGGCGGCCTCCTGGTCAACGTGGAGCGCCGCCGCCAGCGCTCGCAGGCGATCGGCTCGGTGCTGCGCTCGGTGGCCTCGTTCCTGATCCTGGGCACGGCCGCGCTGATGATTCTCGGCACATTCCAGATCAACCTCGCCCCGCTGCTCGCCTCCGCGGGCGTCGCGGGCGTGGCGATCGGTTTCGGTGCCCGCAACCTCGTCACGGACTTCCTCTCCGGCGTCTTCATGATCCTCGAGGACCAGTACGGCGTGGGCGACTCGATCGACGCGGGCGTGGCCTCCGGCGAGGTGATCGAGGTCGGTCTGCGCGTGACGAAGCTGCGCGGCGAGAACGGCGAGATCTGGTACGTCCGCAACGGCGAGGTCAAGCGCATCGGCAACCTCAGCCAGGGCTGGTCCACGGCGGGCGTGGACGTCACCGTGCGTCCGGACGAGGACCTGGAGAAGGTGCAGGCCAAGCTGGTCGAGGTCGGCGAGGCCATGGCCAAGGACGAGCCGTGGAACGAGCGCCTGTGGGGCCCGGTCGAGGTCCTGGGCCTGGACAGCGTGCTGCTCGACTCGATGGTCGTACGGGTCTCCGCGAAGACGATGCCGGGCAACGCGCTCGGCGTGGAGCGCGAGCTGCGCTGGCGCATCAAGCGGGCCTTCGACGCGGCGGGCATCCGCATCATCGGCGGGCTCCCGCTCCAGGCGACGGAAGAGGCGGCCGCGGACCCGACGGCGGGCATGTCGGCCCCCTCGGCGTACGCGTCCACGACCTCGCCGCAGTCGCTCGCGGCCTCGCCGATAGCACCGCCGCCGAACCTCTCGAAGTAGCGCCGCGCCGGCAGGTCAGCCGGCGCGCCCGGAGGTTTCCAGGTGCACCGGGCGCCGCGTCCGGTAGCTGTCGGCGTCCAGGGCGACGATCTCCGCATGGTGGGCCAGGCGGTCCACCGTCGCGCAGGCCGTCGCCCCTTCGCCGAGCACCTCGCCCCAGCGCCCGAGCGCCAGGTTGCCGGTGACGATCAGCGACGCCCGTTCGTAGCGGTGCGAGACGAGCCGGAAGAGCAGGTGGGCGTCCTCGGAGTCGAAGGGCACATAGCCGACCTCGTCCACCACGAGCACCGGATAGGCGTCGAGGCGGGACAGCTCCTTGCCGAGCCGGCCCGCGGCCTTGGCGTCCGCGAGCCGGGCGCACCATTCCGCGGCGGTCGCGAAGAGCACCCGGTGCCCGGCCTGGCAGGCCCGTACGCCCAGGGCGACCGCAAGGTGCGTCTTGCCGGTGCCGGGCTCGCCGAGCAGCACCACGTTCGCCTTGCGGGTGACGAAGTCGGCCTTGCCGAGGCGGGCGATCACCTCCGGCCCGGGTGCGCGCAGCCGCCCCTCGTCGAACATCTCCAGGACCTTCCTGGCCGGGAACCCGGCGGCCTCGATCCGCTCCTCCGCCCCCGGACCCGCGCCCGGGCCCGCCTCCGTTTCCCGTGCCGCGTACGGCTGCGCGTACGGCTGTGTCCCCTCCCCGCCGTCCCGCTGGCCGGGGATCACCACGGCGTGCGCGTCCTCTCCCCGGTGCATGCCGCGCGCCCTCGCCTCCTGCGCCGCCATGGGCCCGGACATGTACGCGAGGATGGCCGCCGAGGCGATGAACGCCATGTGGATGACCGTGCCCCAGAGCAGATCGTGCCGGGGCGTGTGGTGCACGTCGACGAACATCTGGAGCAGATGCACCGACGAGATCCCCACGATGGCCGTGGCCAGCTTCACCTTCAGCACGTTGGAGTTCACGTGCGACAGCCACTCGGGCTGGTCCCGGTGGCCCTGGAGGCCGATCCGCGACACGAAGGTCTCGTATCCGCCGACGATCACCATGATCAGCAGATTGGCGATCATCACCACATCGACGAGCTTCAGGACGGCGAGCATGACGTGCGTCTCGTCCGCGTGCCCGCTGACCACGTGGTGGATGAGGTGCCACAGCTCCATGAAGAACTTGTAGACGTACACCCCCTGGGCGGCCACCAGGCCGAAGTACAGGGGTGCTTGGAGCCAGCGGGTCGCGAAGAGGGAACACCCCAGGGTGGTCATGTTCGGTGGGGACGAGGCGGAGCGGGACACCAGACCTCCAACAGCCGTGAGGGTCGTCATTCTTGTGGCCCGCGACCGACAATCTGAATTCGCGCCACCCGTTGGGATGAATAGAAATCCAGTCGGACAAGACCGGCGGCCCGACCGCGCCGGGAGCACTCCGTGCAACGCCGGACCCCGCCAGGTAACGACTTGGTTGCCGCGGCGGCGTCCGCTATTGACGCCCGATTCACGCCGGCCGTACGGTCCTCACGAATTGGAAAGTTTCCTAACAGTTAGCGGTCACTGGAAGAGCAGGTGTCGTGATGGCAGCAGCAGGCAGCACTCCGGGAACCCCGGGCACGCCCAGCGTCCTGCGCGCCATGAACGACCGGGCGGTGCTCGACCTGCTCGTCGTGCACGGCCCGCTCACCCGCACCCGTATCGGTGAGTTGACCGGGCTCTCCAAGCCGACCACCTCGCAGCTGCTCGGCCGCCTGGAGGCCGCGGGCCTCGTGCACACCACGGGCAGCCTCAGCGGCCGGCCGGGACCCAACGCCCTGCTGTACGAGATCCATCCGGGCGCCGCCCATGTCGCCGCCCTCTCCGCCGACCCCACCGGGATCACCGCGCTGGTCGCCGACATCACGGGCACCGTCATCGGCCGGGCCCGCGTCGAGGCGGACGCGGTGGCCGAGGACGTGCGCCACCGCACCGCGCAGCTGGTCGCGGAGGCCGTCGACGAGGCGCTGCGCCAGGCGGGGCTCGGCCACGACGACTTGCGGGCCGCGGTGATCGGCACCCCCGGCGCCATCGACCCGCACACCGGCGAGCTGCGGTACGCCCCGCATCTGCCGGGCTGGCACTCGCGGACGCTGCGCGACGATCTCGCCGCCGTCCTCGGCACGCCCGTCGACATCGAGAACGACGTCAATCTGGCCGCCGTCGCCGAGCAGTACGAAGGCGCCGCCCAGGACAACGACAACTACGTCCTGACCTGGCTCGACGACGGCGTCGGCGCCGCCATCGTGCTCGGCGGCAATCTGCTGCGCGGCGCGACGGGCGGCGCGGGCGAGATCGGCTACATGCCGCTGCCCGGCGCGCCCCTGGCGCACGGCGGCCCCGAGGCGACGCGCGGCCCGGACGGAGGCGGCGGCTTCCAGAGCCTGGTCTCCGCCCCGGTCGTACGGCAACTCGCGGGCGGCGTCGCCACATTGGCGGACGCCTTCGCGGACGACACCGTCCTCGCCGAGGTCGCACGGCGCCTGGCCACCGGCATCGCCGCGGTCGTCGCCGTCGTCGACCCCGAACTCGTCGTGCTCTCCGGCTCGGTGGCCCAGGCGGGCGGCGACAAGCTGCGCGTCAGGGTCGAGGAGGAGCTGACAGGGCTCGCACTGCCGCGCCCGCAGATCCGCATCAGCGAACTCGACGGCGACCCGATCCTCACCGGCGCCCTGCGCTCGGCCCTCACCCAGGCCCGCGACCAGGTCTTCGACACGGCCTGAGCTCCACCTTCACGCACGAAGCACCCCCCTCTCCTGCCCCTCCCCTCCCCCGTACTCCGTAAAGGAAGTCCGCCATGCCGCGATGGCGCATGCCCATCTGCGCGTCCGCGGCGCTCGCCGCAGCCGGTCTCTTGCTCTCCGGCTGCGCCAACCCGAGCGTCGGCAGCGCGAACGACGACCCGACCAAGCCGGTCACCCTGAAGTTCTGGCACGGCTGGTCGACGCCCGGCGAGGTCAAGGCCGTCAACGAAAGCATCGGCCGCTTCGAGAAGCTGCACCCGAACATCGACGTGCAGGCCACCGGGAACGTCTCCGACGAGACGATCAACCAGGCCCTGCGGGCGGGCGGCGACAAGGCTCCGGACGTGGTGTCCTCGTTCACCACCAACAACGTGGGCCAGTACTGCGACTCCGGGATGTGGGCGGACCTCGATCCGTTCATGAAGAAGACCGGTCTCGACAAGCACAAGACCTTCCCCAAGACGCTGCTCGACTACACGAGTTACCAGGGCAACCAGTGCGCCCTGCCGCTGCTCGCGGACGCCTTCGGGATGTACTACAGCAAGGACGCCTACAAGAAGGCGGGCATCGAGCGACCGCCCCGCACGATGTCCGAGTTCGAGGAAGTCTCGAAGAAGCTGACCATCCGCGACGGCAAGGGCTCGTACAAGCAGGTCGGGTATCTGCCGAACTTCCGCTTCTACCAGAACAGTCCGGACCGGCTCTTCGCGCAGTGGGGCCCCGAGTACTTCGACGCCGCGGGCGATGCGCGCCTGGCCGACGAACCGAAGACGTACCAGTTCTTCAAGACCGCGCGACAACTCGCCGATGCACAGGGCGGGTTCGCCGGCCTGGAGAAGTTCCGGATGTCCTTCGGCGACGAGATGTCCAGCCAGAACGCCTTCCTGACCGGCAAGGTCGCCATGCATCTGGACGGTGAGTGGCGCGGTCTGATGCTGGACGAGGCGAAGGCGGGGTTCGACTGGGGCGTGGCCCCGCTGCCCGTCCCCGACGACCAGGCCGACACGTACGGGCGCGGCTTCATCACCGGCACCGTCGCCGGGATCGCGCACAGCAGCAAGCACCAGAACGCCGCGTGGGAGCTGGTGCGGTTCCTGACCGCGGACACGAAGCAGGTCGTGAACTTCGCGAACGCCATCCACAACGTGCCCTCCACGTTCGCCGCGCTCAAGTCGCCCGACCTGGACGCCGATCCGACCTTCCGGACCTTCTTCGACATCCTCCGGAACAAGCACAGCAAGGCCCTGCCGCCCTCCGTGAACGGCGGCGCGTACGTCGTCTCCCTCCAGGACTTCGCCTACGGCGTCGAGTCCGGGCGCGTCTCCGATCTGCGCAAGGGCCTGAAGAAGCTCGACGAGCAGATCGACGCCGACACCCTCCAGTCGAAGAGCTGAGCTGAGGACCCCGCCATGGCAATGACCCTCTCCAACCCCGCGCGCCGCAGACTGCGCACGCTCGGGTTCCTGTCCCCCTGGCTGGTCGGCTTCAGCGTCTTCTTCGCGTATCCGCTGATCGCCACCGTCTACTTCTCGTTCATGCACTACAACCAGATCAAGGAGCCCACCTTCGTGGGCCTGCGGAACTGGAAGTACGTGTTCGAGCAGATGCCCCTGTTCGGCCCGGCCCTGTGGAACACCCTCTGGCTGGTCGTGATCATGGTGGCCGTGCGGGTCGTCTTCGGGCTCTCGCTCGGGCTGCTCATCACGAAGATCAAGACGGGCGCCGGGTTCTTCCGCACCGCCTTCTACATCCCCTACCTCGCCCCGCCGGTGGCCGCCACCGTCGCCTTCGTCTTCCTGCTCAATCCGGGCTCGGGCCCGGTGAACGAGATCCTCCAAGCGGTCGGCATCTCCGGGCCCAACTGGTTCAACGACCCCGACACCGCCAAGCCCTCGCTGGTGCTGCTCTCCCTGTGGGGCATCGGCGATCTCATGGTCATCTTCATGGCGTCCCTGCTCGACGTGCCCAAGGAACAGTACGAGGCC
>NZ_JBNNJZ010000277.1:0-10712 GCF_050270335.1 Streptomyces sp. NPDC059900 | reverse complement strand
CACTACGCACCCTCACCCCTGCACATCACACCTCCCCCGCTCGCCCCTCCACCAGCACGGCCACCCCGTCGAGCACCCGCCCGAGCCCGAACTCGAACTCCGTGTCCTCGGCGTCCGCGACATCCAGCACGCCCACATCAAGCAACCGACGCAGCGAGGGGAAGCGCTCCGGGGCCTTCGATGTGAGCGCGTCGACGGTGCGGGCGTACTGCCGCATCGCCTCGTCGGGCTCCCGGCCGCCGGCCCGCATGCCCTCGTCCAGGTCGGCCATGAGCATGACCTCGTTGCGCACGAAGCCGCCGATGAGCATCAGGACGGACAGCTTCCAGCCCTCCTCAAGGCCGCTCCCGTCGAGCGCCGCGAGGCCCTGCTCCATCCACTCCAGCTGGTGGGGCGTGGCGGGCGGCCCGCTGATGGGGATGCGTACGAGCCACAGGTTGCGCCGGAAGGTGGCGCGCTGGGCCCGCGCCCACCACTCCAGGCGCGCCCGCCACCCCACGACGTCCGCCGGCATCGCGGGCGGCGCCCCCGTGGCGGCGTCCTGCATGAGCACGTACAGCTCGTCCCTGGAGGAGACGTACCGGTAGAGGGACATCGTCGAGGCGCCGAGCTCCTTGGCGACGCGCCCCATGGAGACCGCGCCGATGCCCTCCGCCGCCGCGACGGCGATGCCCGCGTCGAGGATCCGATCCAGGCTCAGCCCCGGCTTCGGCCCTTTCGAGGGGCGCTCGCGCAGCCCCCAGGCGGTTTCGAGGCTCGCCGAAAGCCCCGTACCCCGATCGTCCGCCCCGGCGTCCGCCGCCATAAGCCACCGCCTCCATGCTCCTGGTCCGACCCCCTCTTGACGCACATCGTAGTTCTGCGTAACCCTTACACAGTAATGCGTAGCCCATACGCAGAAGAACCGAACGGGGAGACACACCCATGCCACCCACCCGAGCCCCTGCTCCTACCTCTGCACCTGCCGCCATCGAGGCCACGGCCCTCACCAAGACCTACGGAAGCGGCGACCGAGCCGTGCCGGTCCTGCGCGGCATCGACCTCCGCGTCCCGCCGGGCACGGTCTTCGCGCTCCTCGGCCCGAACGGCGCGGGCAAGACGACGGCCGTCCGCATCCTCACCACGCTCACCGCCCCCGACACGGGCACGGCACGGGTGGCGGGCCACGACATCCGTACGGGACGGCGCGAGGTCCGCCGGGCGATCAGCCTCACCGGACAGTTCGCGGCGGTCGACGAGACGCAGACCGGCGCCGAGAACCTGCGCATGATGGCGCGGCTCGCGGGCCTGCCCCGCGCCGGTGCGCACGCACGGGCCCGCGAACTGCTGGCCCGCTTCGGCCTCACGGAAGCGGGGGACCGCCTGGTCCGCACGTACTCGGGAGGCATGCGCCGCCGCGTCGACCTGGCGGCGGGCCTGGTGGGCGACCCCGAGGTCATCTTCCTGGACGAGCCGACGACCGGCCTGGACCCGCGCAGCCGCCAGGAGATGTGGGAGGTGGTGCGCGACCTGACCGCGGAGGGCACGACGGTCTTCCTGACCACGCAGTACCTGGAGGAGGCGGACCAACTGGCCGACCGCATAGCGGTACTGCACGAGGGCGTCATCGTCGCGGAGGGCTCGGCATCGACCCTCAAGGCGCAGGTCGGAGGCCATCGCCTGGACGCGACGACCACCACCCGCGAGGCCTACCTCCACCTGTCCCCGGGAGCCACGCACCACTCCCCCGAGACCCTGACGCTCGGCTTCCCGACGGACGGCACGGCGTCAGGCGTACGCGACCTGCTCGACGAACTGGACCCGGACCGCACGCGCTTGGCGGCTTTCACGCTGCGCACGGCAACGCTGGACGACGTGTTCCTGACGCTGACCAACCCGTCGAGCCCCTCCCACTCCAAGGGACTAACCCATGTCTGAGGCTCTGATCATGACCGGCCGGGCGCTGCGCATCAGCCGCCGGAACGTGGACGCCCTGATCACGGCCATGGCCCTCCCGGTGATGCTCCTCCTGATCTTCGTCTACTTCTTCGGCGGCGCGATCCGGACGAACGCCGACTCGTACGTCATGTACGTGGTCCCCGGCGTGCTGCTCCTGTGCGCAGGCTTCGGCTCCTCGAACACGGCGATCGCGGTCACCGAGGACCTCAAGGGCGGCATCATCGACCGCTTCCGCTCGCTCGACATCGGCGGCACCCAGATCCTGACGGGCCACGTCATCGCCTCCGTGGCCCGCAACCTCATCGCCACGACCCTGGTCCTGGCCCTGGCCTTCGCGATCGGCTTCCGCCCGTCGGCGACGCCCGCGGCCTGGCTCGCGGCGACGGCCGTCCTCGTGGCGTTCATCCTGGCTCTGTCCTGGCTCTCGGCGACGGTCGGCCTGCTGGCCAAGTCTCCCGAGGCGGCGGGCGGCTTCACGTTCTTCGTGAGCTTCCTGCCCTACCCGAGCAGCGCCTTCGTCCAGACGTCCGACATGCCGTCCTGGCTGCGCCCCTTCGCCGACCACCAGCCGGTGACTCAGGTCATCGAATCCCTCCGCGGCCTACTCCTGAACCAACCGGTGGGCGCGACCCCTTGGGTGGCCCTGGCCTGGTGCGGAGGAATCCTGGCGGTCTCGGCGGCGGCTTCGGGAGCGCTGTTCAGGAGGCGGACGGCGTGAGGGGGCGGGCCAGGATCACTGACGCCACGGAGGCGTGGCCGCCAGCCGCCACACACCCTCGAAGTGACTGATCTGCGTCGCGACCGCCGTCTCCGCGGCGGCGGTCCCTTCCTTGCGGGATCGGACGGCGAGGTCCGTGTTGTATCCCTTGGGGTCGTAGACCTCGCAGTCGGGGTCCTGGAGGGACATGGTGGCGACCACGTCGTAGAGGCCGCACAGCACCAGCTCCTTGTTGAAGATGCACACCTTGTCCCGCGGATCCCCGTTGTACAGCCGGTACTCGCACTGCACCACCACCCTGCCGCCGGCGGTCACCCCGTCGGCGAGCCGGGAGAGTATCTGGTCGTACTCCCGGCACTTGGCCTCGAGGCGCGCCCGGAACTCGGGATAGTCGACCGGCCGCCCGTCGACGCCGACCCGTGACGGCACCGCCATCTCACGGCCGAAGTCCGGGATCAGCATCCTGATCGTCACCCGCTTTGTCGGACCAGGATCGTCCTGGAGGCTTTCGAGGCGGTGATAGAGCTCGTTGTAGAGCGTCTCGCCCGTATAGCCGAGGAAGCAGATCTCCACCTTCCTGGAGTGGAACGCCTCGCCCACGAGGCTGCCCAGATCACGGGAGTTGACCAGGCCGCGGTCCGGCGGCCTCGCCGAGACGGCCAGCTCCTGCACCGCGTTGTACAGGACGTACCCGATCAGGCTGAGCAGCGCTCCCCCGAGAAACGCCTGCCCCTCCAGCGCGTCTCCGACCGGCTTCACGAACTGCGCGGTCAGCCCGGTCACGAAGATGCCGAGCAGCAGGACACGGGTGGCCGCCGATTCGTACCGGGCCCGGTATCTGCGAAGCCATGCGCTCAATCCACCGCTTGGTGCCCCGTTCACCGTTCCCGCCACGAGAGCCCTCCCCCGAGCATGCCTCTACGACATCACCCTCAGCACTCCATGCTGACCGTGCGGAAGCGCCCGGGCAAGGTAGGGGTTGGCCGTCGGGCTGGGGCGCAGGCCCAGGGAGGCCATCGCGGCCGCCAAGGTCATCGCGTACGAGTCCACGGCGCGCTGCACGTTGGGGGCGTCGAGGCCGGTGCCCGTGACCAGGCGGTCCAGGTCCACGTAGGCGGAACGAACCACCTCGATCCAGCGGTAGACCTGCCAGTCGTCCTCCCATCCCGTCGTGCACTCCCGCGGCAGACAGCTGGTCCACCGGTCGAACATGCGCTGTCTGATCTCGGGGCGGACGGGGGTGAGATGCATGTGCCGGACCAGGTCGTACAGCGGGTCACCGATCATCGCCATCTCCCAGTCGATGATCGTGATTCCGCCGCGGTTGTCGCGGCGCACCAGATTCCACGGGTTGAGGTCCCCGTGCAGCAAGGACGGCCGCCGCGGAGTGAGGCGGTGCCGTACGAGGAGTTCCAGGAGCCGGTAGCCGCCCGGCAGGCCGAGCTCCCTGGCCAGCTTCTGTGACTCCTTGGGCAGGGCCGTGACGAGCCGGACCAGTTCGTCGCAGAGCCAGCGGTAGAAGTCCCGTTCACCGGCGGTGGGGTCGAGCTGCCGGTGGTCGATGCGGGCCAGCGCGCCCAGCTGGTCGACCAGATGATCGGCCTCGCCGGGGCGCAGTCCGTCCACGGGGTGTTCCGGCGGCAGGTCTCCGGCGCCGCGGCCCTCGTAGGAGTGGATGGCGAACTGGTCCTTCAAGTCGCTTGTCCCCAGCGCCAGTACGCGGGGCGCCCGCACCGGCTCGCCCGAGTCCTCGATGACCCGGAGGACCGCGTGCTCGCTCAGAATGCTGCGCTCCCGGCGCTCGGCCGAGGTCAGCTTGCGGCGGACCACGACCGGGAACTCGATGCCGGACACCCGGACGACCGTGTTGAGGTGGGCCGTTCCCTTGAAGACCTTGGAGGCGGGCGCCGCCCCCTCCGCGACCAGCGCGTCGAGCACGGCGGAGCCCGGGAACGCGGGGTGCTCCGGCACCCGCTGGTCCGGCTCCCACGAGATACGGGTCGCCTGCCGGACCCCCTGGGCGCACCCGCCGAACCGTGCGGCCCGCCACCGGAAGAGGACCCGCTGGATCTCTTCCTCGTCCGGCACACCCGGCAGTTGCAGCGGGACGGCCGCCGCTTCCAGCGCTTTGCGCACCGCGCGGGTCGCCTCGTCGAGGCTTTTCTGGTCCTGCGAACCCCCCAGCGACTTGGCGGCGCGCATGACGTCCGGATAGACGGACTGGGCGCGTTCGAAGGCCACGTAGTGGTCCAGGTCCTGCGACAGGCCGTTGACCGCCCTGGGCCTGAGCCGCTCCATGACCTCCGCCCAGGCCTCGATCACCTCATGCCACTGGTCCTTCGGGTACTGCATGCGGACCAGGTGCGTGGCCAGGTCGTGCAGCGGATCGCCGTAGGTGGCGAGCTCCCAGTCCACGCAGATCAGCGGTGGTTCACCGCCGTAGGAGAAGATCACGTTGTCGCGGTGCAGGTCCGTGTGGAGCAGGCTGTACGGGCGGCGGGCCATGCCCGGCACGCGCTCGGCCAGCCTGAGCAGCGCGTCATCGGGGATGCCGAGGGCCGCGAAGAGACCGCCGAACTCCGCCCAGTTGGGCCGGCGGATCTGGGACTCCGCCAGATGCGCGAGCGTCCGCAGGAACGACGGCCCGCCCTTGTCTATACGGGGCCAGTCCGCCGGCAGCGCGGGCAGTGCCTCCCTGCGCACCTGGGTCATCTGCGCGAGCAGCTCGGCCAGCGCCTTGATCAGTAGGGAGTCGACCGGTTTGCCGTTCTGGCAGACGCTGGAGAACGGCACCCCGTCGACGTAACTGTGCACCGCCGAGTTGCCCCACTTGGCCAGGCACTCCGGCACATGGGGCAGCACGCCCTTGATCGCGCGCAGGATCTCCGATTCGTCCTCCCAGGTGCGGATGACGACCGGCAGCGCGTCCTTCCTGCGCATCCGCACCGTGACGGGCCGACCGGGATAGCGGTCGACCAGCTGGGCCATCGACTCCGTCAGCGGAAGCACGTAGTTCCGGTTGTGGTGCCCCCGGCTCATCTTCCCGTGCTCCAGGGCGTGCGCGACGAAGGCGTCGTACGCGGCGGGCGCTCTGCGCCTCTCGGCGGACACCAGGAAAGGACGACCGGGCAGAGTCATGCCCACGGGCTGCTCCTGGATAGTCACGCGAGGAAGGCGAAAGTGATGCACACCTTAGTGGCGCGGCAGGCTGCGGACGACGCGAGAAGGCAAACGCCGGGCCCGACGAGGCAGGCACCACTCCTTGGAGCGTGACGTTCGAGAACCGTCGGGTTACGCCTGGCCGCGCAACACCTTGAGCAGCGGTTCCAGCGAGTCCACCACGCAGGTCGCGCCCGCGTCCTTCAGGAGCTTCGCCTTGCGTTCGTTGCGCGCGTAGCCCAGGAAGTCCACCCCTGCCTCCTCGGCGGCGGCGAGGTCCGTGGGGGCGTCGCCGATCATCAGGGCGGTCGAGCGGTCGGCGCCCATCTCGTCCAGGGCGAGGTCGAGGCAGTGCGGATGCGGCTTGAGGAGGTGGAGGTCCCGGGTGCGGCCGTAGACGTGCGGGGCGAAGCAGTTGCTCAGGCCGCGGCTCTCCAGGTAACCGGTCACGGCAAGGGGCGAGTTGTTCGTGGTGACGGCGAGGCGGGCGCCCATGGCGTGCCACGTCATGATCAGGGGGTCCGCGTACTGGGTGGGCCACGCGGAGGCCACTGCCTTCAGCTCCTGCTGGGTGAGCCGTTCCTCGAGCTCGGACACCAGAGCGCTGCCGGGCTCCCTGCGGTGGACCGCCCGCAGGACGGCATGCGGGTCGGGCTGCTCCCGCTCCTCCTTGCTCAGCAGGTCCCGCAGCCCCCGCTCCTCCAACCACCGGACCTGATCGCCCGCGATCCACTCCGCCGAGTGTCCGGCGAAGAGCCGGCAGATGGGGCCGTCGAAGTCGAAGAGGACGTAGCGGGTCCGTTCGATCAGTTCCCGCAGTTTTTCGGTCTCTTCTGCCATCCGCTCGGGCTGCGTCGTATCAGGAGTCATCAAGAGAGTGTCAGCTCCGTCGCGATGGTTGCCCAGAGTGCGTCGAACCATTTCTGGGACTCTTCGACGAACGCGGTGTCCCGCGGGGCCGCGCCCTTCTCGAAGGAGAACAGGGGAGACTTCAGCCCCGACGCGTCGAACGCCTCCATCTCCGCGCTGCCGAAGTCCAGCATGCTCCGCTCGATCGTGTAGTAGGCGAGCAGCGCCTCCCGCTCGTTCAGGAGATACAGCTTCACCGGCGGCGTGAACGGCAGCGCGCGGAACGAGACGTCGACCTCGATGCCGTGCGAGGCCCGCAGCGCCCGCAGGTTGTGCCGCAGGACCTGGCCCTGCGCGTTGCGCTGCGCCAGCCACCGCCGGTGCACCCGGCCCCCGTCGTCCTGCCCCCCGGTCGGCTGGGGGAAGGCGAGCGTGATGTCACTGCTGGGCAGCAGGATGCGTACGTCGATGGAATCGGGGCGGATACGGCCCTCGTGGATCAGGCGCACCGGCTCCCCCAGCGCGATCATCAGCGTCTCCGCCGTGTACGACACCACGTCGATCCGCACCCGCGGCTCCGAGAACGCCGACGCGAGGCGTGGCGCGAGGCCGACCATGGACGCCTGCGGCTCCGCGCCCGCCAGCGACGGAGCCTGCGCCTCCGCGGCGATCCGCGGCGGGCTGCCCTTGCTCACGTTGGCGAGCAGACCGTCGCCCTGGAGCGTCTTCAGCGCCTGGCGCACCGTCCCCCGTTCCACGCCGAACTCCTCCGCGAGCACCGCCTGCGTGGGGAGCCTGTCGCCGGGCCTGAGGTCGCCGGAGCGGATGCGGTCGCGAAGTTCGTCCGCGATGCGCTGGGGAGTGAGCTTTCTGTCGCCGTTCACTGCAACGTTCTCCTGGGTCACGACCAGACGATACAACTCGATGCCATCTCAGGGCAGTTGTCATGAAGTTGTTTATGTTGCGGGACCAAGTGGGGACAACTCAAGTGAAGTTGGTTGCCAACTCGTCCGAGGTGGCAGAAGGGGGAACCATCATGGACGTCCTCACTCTCCTCGCAACCGTGCTCGCCCTCACCTTCGAGCAGTTCGCGCACTGGCAGTACGGGGTCACGGGCCTCGCCGGGCTGCTGCTCCTCGCCCTCGGCATCAAGGTGAAGAGCCACACGTGCAGCTCCATCGGCGCGGTCGTCCTCGCGCTCATGATGACCGGCCCCGCGATCTGATCCAGCCCCGCCGGAAGTGGCCGCCGGGAGGGGCCCGCCGGAAAGGCCCTAACCGCGGGCCAGCTCCAGGTCCTGGCTGATCGTGTCCCAGAGCGCGTCGAACCACAGATGGGACTGCTCCACGAACGTCGTGTCCCGCAGCCCGTCGCCCTGGCGGAAGGGGAAGAGCATCGACTGCGCGCCCTGGGCGTCGTACATCTCCAGGGGCTCGTGGTCGAACTCCTCGCTCTGCCTGCTGAGCGTGTAGTACGCGAAAAGCGCCTCGGTGCCGTTGAGCAGGTACAACTTCACCGGCGGCGTAAACGGCAGCGCACGGAACGAGACCCGTACGTCGATGCCGTGCGAGCCCCGCAGCGCCAGGAGGTTGTGTTGGAGCACCTGACCCTGCGCGTTGCGCTGGTCCAGCCAGCGCCGGTGCACATGGCCGCCCTCGTCGTCCCCGCTGTCCACCGGCGTGGGGAAGGCGAGGTCGATGCTGCGGCTGGGCAGCAGCACCCGGACCGTGACTTTGGCCGGATTCCGCAGCCCCGCGTGAATCTGGCGGAGCGGTTCGCCGATCGCCATCGTGAGCGAGACGGACGTCAGGCAGAGCGCATCGATCTCCACTTCCGGAGCCTCGAACGCGGCGGCGATACGCGGGGCGAGCCCGACCATGGTGGGCTGCGGCGCGACACCGACGGGCCCGGACAGCGCCTGCTTCGGGGGTTCGGCGACCGTGGCGGGGCTCCCCTTGGACACATTGGCCAGCAGGTTCTCGCCCTGGAGCGTGCGCAACGCCTCCCGTATCGCGCCGCGCTCGACGCCGAACTCGTCGGCCAACTCGGCCTGTGTGGGCATGCGCTGGCCCGGCCGCAGCATTCCGGATCGGATCCGGTCGCGCAGCTCGTCGGCCACCTCGTGGTGAGTCTTGTGCGGCCTCTTCATCCCGTTGACGGGTGCAGGTTCCGGGCTCACAACCAAACCGTACAACTTCGCGCCATCTTTGGGGAGTTGAAGGGAAGTTGCTCGGAAGGTGGTTATAAAACGAGCCACCAAGGAGATAACTCAGGTGGAGTTGGTAGCCAACTTAGGCAGCCTGGCAGGAACCCTGAGGGGTTGGCCGCCAGCAGATGCCCGTCGGATGGCCGCCGACCTGAGGGGACGAGGCCGGCGCCTCGTCCCGAAAGGGGGAACGTCATGCCGCTCATCGCCCTCGCGATCGCCGCCATCGCCATCGGATTCGAGCAGCTCATCCAGTGGAAGTACGGCCCGATGGGCATCGTCGCCTTCATCCTGCTCACGGTGGGCATCAAGGCCAGGAGCACCATGATCAGCGGATTCGGGGCAGCGATCCTCGTCCTGCTGCTCGCCCAGTCGGGCTGACCAGAGCTGGTTGACCGGGTTCCCATCCGGAGGGGAGCCGGGAGCCCGGTCAGCCTTGATCGCTCCGGGGCTCCGGGGGCGCGGACGAGCCCCCCGGAGTCCCGGAGTACCACCGCCTAGAACGCCGCCCGGATCTCCCCCACCTCGGAGGCACCGCCGAAGAGCGGCGTGCGGCCGACGCGGGTGAGTATGTCCGCCTCCACGCCCGCAAGCTGCAGCACACGCGCGAGGACCGGCCCCAGGGCCCGCAGCCCGCCGTCGTCCACCTTGAACGCGAGCGCACGGCCGTCCGGCAGCGCGAACGCCTGGACCGCCTCCGCGCCCATCTTGGAGAGCGCACCGGGGATCTCCCGCATGAGCCACGTATCGGGACGCCGCGTGCCGGCCACGTACTCGGGGTGGGCCCGCATCGCGTCCGCGACCCGGCGCTCCGCCGAACCCTCGGGGGCCAGGACGAAGTGCCGGAAGGCGCGGGCGAGGCCGGTCAGGGAGATCGCCATCAGGGGCGCACCGCAGCCGTCCGTGCCGACGGCCGCCACCCGCTCCCCCGCCGCTTCCTCGACCACCTGGAGGATCAGCTGCTGGAGGGGGTGCTGCGGGTCGAGGTAGGAATCGGTGGGCCAGCCGTTCAGCTCGCACACCGCGAGCATCGACGCGTGCTTGCCGGAGCAGTTCATCGTTACCCGGTCACGAACGGCACCCGCTGCCAGATATGTCTCGGCCTCGACCGCATCCAGCGGGAGATCCGGCGGGCACTGCAGATCCGCCGCCGTCAGACCGCGCTCGGCCAGCATCTTCTGTACGAGATCCCGGTGGAACATCTCCCCGGAGTGGCTCGCCGCGGTCAGCGCGAGCCGCTCTCCCGCCAGGTCGAGCCCCGCCCGCAGCACCGCCGCCGCCTGCATCGGCTTGTTGGCCGACCGCGGGAAGACGGGGGCGTCCACGTCCCCCATGGCGAGCTCCACGCCGCCGTCCGCCGCGAGCAGCACCAGGCTCCCCCTGTGACGGCCCTCGACGAAGCCCGAACGTACGACCTCGGCGAGGACCGGGGATATGGCGGGGGTGGTGACGGACTCGGCGGACGTCGAGGTCATCTTCGGCCTTCCGGGGCGGGGGGTGGGGCGTGAGCGCCGCCCGCGGAGGCCGGGGTCACCGGGTCACGCGAGCAGGTCGTCCACTTGTGCTTCGCCTTCACGGTACCTGCGGGCGATCTCCGCGCTGCAATCGTCCGCCGTGCGCTGGAGCTGCTGGCGGCGCCGGGAGACCTGCTGTTCGTAGCGGGTGAGCCGCCCCATGGCCGTGTGCAGCTCGTCGTCCGTACGGGCGTCCAGGTCGGAGAGCTCCACCTCGGCGAGCATTTCCGTGGCCAGGAGGCCGTACTCCACGCTGTGCGGCGTGCCGAGCGTCACATGCCGGGCGGAGAAGCGGTGCCGGGCGGGACCGTCCGTGAGGATCTCGGAG
>NZ_JBNNJZ010000276.1:2494-10772 GCF_050270335.1 Streptomyces sp. NPDC059900 | reverse complement strand
CCATCTGGTTGCAGTACTCGGCGGTGCGGCGGATCTCGTCGATGTCCGAGAAGTCGATCTGCGGGTCGACGCCCTGCGAGAAGAGGTTCATGCCCAGGGTGACCAGGTCGACGTTGCCGGTGCGCTCGCCCTGGCCGAACAGGCAGCCCTCGATGCGGTCGGCGCCGGCCATGATGGCCAGCTCGGCGGCGGCCACCGCGGTACCGCGGTCGTTGTGCGGGTGGACGGACAGGCAGACGTGCTCGCGCCGGGTCAGGTTGCGGGACATCCACTCGAAGCGGTCCGCGTGGGTGGAGGGCGTCGAGCGCTCGACCGTGGCGGGCAGGTTCAGGATGATCTCGCGGCCCTCGGCGGGCTGCCATACGTCGCAGACGGCCTCGCAGACCTCCAGGGCGAAGTCCAGCTCGGTGTCCGTGAAGATCTCGGGGCTGTACTGGTAGCCGAAGACCGTCTCGGGGCCCAGCAGCTTCTCCGCGTACTCCATGACCAGGCGCGTGCCGTCGACGGCGATCTGCTTGACCGCGTCCTTCGAGCCGCGGAAGACCACCTCGCGCCAGACGGGCGCGGTCGCGTTGTACAGGTGGACGGTGGCGCGCTTGGCGCCGACCAGCGACTCCACGGTGCGGGCGATCAGCTCCTCGCGGGCCTGCGTCAGGACGGAGATCGTGACGTCGTCCGGGATCGCGCCGTCCTCGATGATCGACCGTACGAAGTCGAAGTCGGTCGCGCCCGAGGAGGGGAAGCCGACCTCGATCTCCTTGTAGCCCATGCGGACCAGCAGGTCGAACATCTCGCGCTTGCGCGCCGGGGACATCGGGTCGATCAGCGCTTGGTTGCCGTCACGCAGGTCCGTGGAGAGCCAGCGGGGAGCGACCGTGATGCGGTTGTCCGGCCACGTGCGGTCGGGGATGTCGACCTGGTCGTACTGGCCGTACTTGTGGACCGGCATGGAAGTGGCACGCTGCAGATTGGGCTTGATCGCCATGATGCGGGGGCTCCTCGGGAGTGTCCTTAAGGACGGCCGACGGTCGCTTCGCGAGCAACACCGAACTCCGCGGGGAGGGGGTCGGCCTCGACTACAGGCCCTCGCCGCGGCAGCTAAGGAGAAGCAGCCCGTAACGCATGATGCTCCGAAGCCTAGCCGAGCCGCGCTGTACGCGCGGGTCCGTATCAGTATGCGGGATCGTGTTCAGTTAACGACTAAGAGGTGATCAATACCTCTATTTCACTAATCATGGTTGCAGGTAGTGACAGCGGCATGACCCAGTGCCACATTGCCGCCATGACCGCCAATCCAGGCTTCGAGCCTGTCTTCTGCACCATCATTCCGCCTCACGTGCTCGACACTCTGGCCCAGAGTGACGACGCCACGCTCGCAGGTCCCGCTCGACGCACCCTTGAGCGCGACTCGATCGAGCGCACCCGCCGCCGGCTGACCACCGTCATCGGCGCCCCGCCCGTCTCGCTGCCCAAGGAAGCGGCCGAGGACAAACCGCACCGCACGATCCACGACGCGAAGCACAAGACCGAGCTGCCGGGCCGCAAGGTCCGCGGCGAGGGCGAGCGCCCCGGCAAGGACGCGACCGTCAACCGCGCGTACGCGGGCCTCGGAGCGACCTTCGAGCTGTACCTGAAGACGTACCGGCGCAACTCCATCGACGGCAGCGGCCTGCCGCTGAACGCGACCGTCCACTACGGCGAGAAGTACGGGAACGCCTTCTGGAACGGCGAGCAGATGGTGTTCGGCGACGGCGACGGCGACATCTTCCTCGACTTCACCATTCCGGTGGACGTCATAGGCCACGAGTTGACGCACGGCGTCGTGCAGTACACCGCGAACCTCACCTACTTCGGCCAGCCCGGCGCCCTGAACGAGTCGTTCGCCGATGTCTTCGGCTCGCTCATCAAGCAGTACACGCTCGGCCAGACCGCCGCCGACGCGGACTGGCTGATCGGCGCCGGACTGCTCGCCCCGCGTGTCACGGGCAAGGCACTGCGCTCCATGAAGGAGCCCGGCACGGCCTACGACGACGACGTGCTCGGCAAGGACCCGCAGCCCGCCGACATGGACCATTACGTCCGCACGGGGCGCGACAACGGCGGCGTGCACATCAACTCCGGCATCCCCAACCGCGCCTTCTACCTGGTCGCCGACGCCCTCGGCGGCAACGCGTGGGAGCGGGCCGGACAGATCTGGTACGCCGTCCTGACCGGCGGCCGGCTCGCGCAGGATGCCTCCTTCGCGGACTTCGCGAAGCTGACGGTGGCCGCCGCGCGCGAGAAGTACGGCGACGGCGACGAGCTGAAGGCCGTCATCGACGCGTGGTCCCAGGTCAAGGTGCCCACAAACTGACCTACCCACTGCCCTCCCCATGGAGTAGACAGGTTCCATGCGTATCCAGGTGAAGCGCACGGGAGGATTCGCGGGCATCGAGCGGCACGCCGAGATCGACACCTCGGGACTGCCCGATGCCCACGAGTGGCAGGCCCTGGCCGAGGAGGCCTTGGCCGAGGGCCGGAGCACGCCGCCGATAGGGGTGCCGGACGGCTTCAACTACCAGCTCACCGTGGACGGGCACACGGTGTACTGCTCGGATCCGCGGCTCACCGATCCGCAGCGGAAGCTGATCACGCGCGTACTGAAGGAGGGCGCGTAGAGAGGCGTGCGGACCGGCGCGTAAAACTTGAGAGGTGTTCATCTTTTCTCGGCGCGCCCATTGACTTCCGTGTGCGGCCGTACGGAAGATCGCGCCCATGGCAGCGAGCGATGCGCGCGAACCACTACCCCGCTTCCCCCGCGACTTCCTGTGGGGGGTGTCCACGTCCGCCCACCAGATCGAGGGCGCCGTCGACGAGCGCGGCCCTTCTGTCTGGGACGCGTTCACGGCTGCGCCGGGCCGGGTGAAGGACGGCACGACGGCCGACGTCGCCTGCGACCACTACCACCGGTACCGCGAAGACGTGGCGCTCATAAAGGAGTTGGGGGCGGGCGCGTACCGCTTCTCGGTGTCGTGGCCGCGGGTGCTGCCGGGCGGCGCGGGCGAGGTGAGCGCCGCGGGCCTGGACTTCTACGACCGCCTCGTCGACGAGTTGTGCGCGGCCGGGGTAAGCCCCGTCCCCACGCTCTTCCACTGGGACACGCCGCTCGCGCTCGCCGACGAGGGCGGCTGGCTGCGGCGGGACACGGCCGAGCGGTTCGCCGAGTACGCGGCCGTGGTCGCCGGGCGCATCGGTGACCGCGCCAAGAAGTGGATCACCCTCAACGAACCCGCCGAGCACACCCTCCTCGGCCACGCCCTCGGCCAGCACGCACCGGGCGAGCAGCTCATGTTCGACGCGCTGCCGGTGGCACACCACCAGCTCCTCGCCCACGGACTCGCCGTACGGGCGCTGCGCGCGGCCGGGGTCACGGACATCGGCATCGCCAACTCGCACGGCCCCACCTGGCCCGCGTCGTCCTCGCGCGAGGACGCGGAGGCGGCGGACTTCTACGACGTACTCCTGAACCGACTCTTCGCGGATCCGCTGATTCTCGGCCGGTACCCGGACTTCATCGGCGCGTTGCTGGCGGCCGTCGGTGACGTCGAAGCGGACCTGAAGATCATCACCGAGCCGATCGACTGGTACGGGATCAACTTCTACCAGCCGACGAAGGTGGGCGCTCCGCTCCCGGCGGCATCCGGCCCGACAGAGTTCTCCGGCCTCACCCTGCCACCCGAACTCCCCTTCTCCGTAAGGGAGATCGAGGGCCGCGCGGTCACGGACTTCGGGTGGCCGGTGGTCCCGGAATCGCTCACCGAACTGCTCACCGGCTTCCGCGACCGGTACGGCGACCGGCTGCCGCCGCTGGTCATCACCGAGAACGGCTGCTCGTACGAAGGGCTGGACGACCAGCGGCGGATCGACTATCTCGACGGGCATGTCCGGGCGGTGCACCGGGCGCTGGCGCAGGGAGTCGACGTGCGCGGCTACTTCGTCTGGTCCCTGCTGGACAACTTCGAATGGGCGGAGGGATACCGGCAGCGCTTCGGACTCGTGCACGTCGACTTCGAGGACACAGCCACCCTTGAGCGCACTCCGAAGGCGTCGTACGCCTGGCTGCGCGAGGCGCTTCGGGCGCAACGGGCATGACCGCGGAGCCCGCCGGGGCACTGCGGGAACCCGCCGAGCGGGTCGGGCGGAGCTGGACGGCCGCGCTCTCGCTCGCCAACGGGGCGATCTGGGTCGGCTGGTACGGCCCGCTGCAGATCCTCCTCGCCCTCCAGGCAGAGGACCTCGCCCCGGCCGGTACGTCGAAGGAGACGGTCCTTGCGTGGGTGGCGGGCGCGGGGGCCGTGGTGTCCCTGGCCTCGAACCCGCTCTTCGGCGCTCTCTCGGACCGGACGGTGTCGCGCTTCGGGCGGCGCACGCCGTGGATCGTCGCGGGCACGGCGGGCGGCGCGGCGGCGCTCCTGCTGCTATCGGCCGCGGGGTCCGTGTGGTGGATGGCGGCGGGCTGGTGCCTGGTGCAGCTGACGCTGAACGCCGCGTTCGCCGCGGTCACGGCCGCCGTGCCGGACCGGGTGCCGCGGCTCCAGCGGGGCGCGGTGGGCGGCTGGCTCGGGGCGGCGCAGATCCTGGGCGTGGTGGTGGGCACGGGCCTCGCGACGGTGGCCGGGGGTGTGGGCGCGGGGTACGCGGCGTGCGCGGTGTTCACGCTGGCGGGGGTGCTGCCGTACGTCCTGGGCCACCGGGACCTGCGCCTCGCGCCGCGGGACAGGCCGCCGTTCGCGTGGCGGTCCTTCGCGCGCTCCTTCTGGCTGAGCCCGCGCCGCTACCCGGACCTGGGCTGGGCCTGGCTGACCCGCTTCCTGATCAACCTCAGCAACGCCCTGGTGCTGCTCTATCTCCTCTACTACCTGCGGGACCGCCTGCACTACTCCGACCCGGACGAGGGCGTACTGATCCTCACGGCGGTGAACGGCGTGACGCTGCTCGCGACGGTGGTCGTGGGCGGCGTCTGGTCGGACCGCGTGGGGCGCCGCAAACCGTTCGTGCTCTGGTCCGGCGTCCTGATGGCGGTGGCGACCGCGCTGCTGTCCGGCTGGCAGACGTGGCCGGGCGCGATCGTCGCGGCGGCGGTGCTGGGCGTGGGCTTCGGCGTCTTCACGTCGGTGGACTTCGCCCTGATGACGGACGTCCTGCCGAAGGCCATGGACCGCGGCAAGGACATGGGCGTCATCAACATCGCCAACTCGCTCCCCCAGGTAGCGGCCCCCGCCCTGGCGGCCCCGCTCGTGACACATCTGGGCGGCTATCGGGTGCTGTACCTGGTGGCGGCGGGGATCGGGCTGGCGGGGGCACTGCTCGTGCGACGAATCAAGGGCGTCGACTGAGACAGATTGAGCCCGTCCGGCGATTGAGGACGAACGCGGCGGAGCCGGTGATCTGCCGAGCCCCTGACACCCCGCTCAAAAGCCAAGCTTGCGCAACTGCTTCGGGTCGCGCTGCCAGTCCTTGGCGACCTTCACGTGCAGGTCCAAGAAGACCGGGGTGCCGAGCAGTGCCTCGATCTGCTGGCGGGACTTGATCCCGACCTCCTTGAGGCGCTTGCCCTTCGGGCCGATGATGATGCCCTTCTGGCTGGGGCGCTCGATGTATACGTTCGCGTGGATGTCGAGCATCGGCTTGTCCGCCGGGCGGTCCTGGCGCGGCAGCATCTCCTCCACCACCACGGCGATGGAGTGCGGCAGCTCGTCCCGTACGCCTTCGAGCGCGGCCTCGCGGATCAGCTCGGCGACCATGACCTGCTCGGGCTCGTCCGTGAGGTCGCCCTCGGGGTAGAGCGGCGGGCTCTTGGGGAGCATCGGGATGATCAGGTCCGCGAGCAGCTGGACCTGCTTGTCGCCGACCGCCGACACCGGCACGATCTGCGCCCACTCGAAGCCGAGCTCCTTGCCGAGCTGGTCGATGGCGATGAGCTGCTCGGCGAGGGTCTTGCTGTCGACCAGGTCGGTCTTCGTCACGACCGCGATCTTCGGCGTCTTCTTGATGCCGGCCAGTTCCTTGGCGATGAACCGGTCGCCGGGGCCGAGCTTCTCGTTCGCGGGCAGGCAGAACCCGATGACGTCGACCTCGGCCCACGTGGTCCGCACGACGTCGTTGAGCCGCTCGCCGAGCAGCGTGCGCGGCTTGTGGAGCCCCGGGGTGTCCACCAGGATCAGCTGGGCGTCGTCCCGGTGCACGATGCCGCGCACGGTGTGCCGCGTGGTCTGCGGCTGGTTCGCGGTGATCGCCACCTTCTGGCCGACCAGAGCATTCGTGAGGGTGGACTTGCCCGCGTTGGGGCGGCCCACGAAGCAGGCGAAGCCGGCGCGGTGGGGTGCCCCCGACGATTCTGACGGCTCGGATGACTCGGTACGAACGCTCATGGCGCCCATTCTCCCTGATCGACGGAGGGCCGCAGCACGCCGAGGCACCGATCGGGTATCGGTGAGCTGCCGCCGACGCAATCGGTGAGCTGTCGGAAACTCTCACGCAACACGAAACACGGCGGAAACGCCGGGGTGCCCGTTCCGAAACGCCGGGCGGTGACGCTCTCACTCTGCCCCCACCCGGAGGAGAGATTCCCCGTGCAGTCCGCTCACTCCCTCACCACCACCCTGGCCGCGGCCAAGGGCCCCGACACCGGCGACACCGCCTGGCTGCTCGCGGCCACCGCCCTGGTACTCCTCATGACACCCGGCCTCGCGCTCTTCTACGGCGGCATGGTCCGCACGAAAAGCGTCCTGAACATGCTGCTCATGAGCTTCGTGTCGATCGCCCTGGTCACGGTGGTGTGGCTGCTCGCCGGCTACTCGCTCGCGTTCGGCGACGACGCGTTCGCGGGCCTGATCGGCGGCGTCGACCACCTCGGGTTGGCGGGCATCGGCCCGGGCACGCTCACGGGTACGGTCCCCACCCTCCTCTTCACCACCTTCCAGCTGACCTTCGCGATCCTCACCACGGCACTGATCAGCGGCGCGATCGCGGACCGCACGAAGTTCGCGGCGTGGCTGGTCTTCGTGCCGGTGTGGGCGCTGCTCGTATACGTTCCCGTGGCGCACTGGGTGTGGGGCCCGGACGGCTGGATCTCCTCGTCGCTGGGCGCCCTGGACTTCGCGGGCGGCCTGGTCGTCGAGATCGCGTCCGGCGCGTCCGGCCTGGCGCTCGTCCTGGTCATCGGCCCGCGCATCGGCTTCAAGAAGGACGCGATGCGCCCGCACAACCTGCCGATGGTCCTGATGGGCGCGGGCCTGCTCTGGTTCGGCTGGCTCGGCTTCAACGGCGGCTCGGCCCTCGGCGCGAACGGCCTCGCGGCGGCGTCCCTCCTGAACACGCTGCTCGCCGGGTGCACGGGCCTGCTCGGCTGGCTCTTCGTGGAGCAGCGGCGGGACGGCCACCCCACCACCTTCGGCGCGGCTTCGGGCGCGGTGGCCGGTCTGGTCGCGATCACTCCCGCGTGCGGGGTCGTCGGGGTGCTCGGCGCCGCGGTGGTCGGTCTCGCGGCGGGCGTGGTCTGCTCGTACGCGGTGGCGTGGAAGTTCCGCTTCGACTACGACGACTCGCTGGACGTCGTGGGCGTCCACCTGGTCGGCGGCATCGTCGGCACCCTCCTGATCGGCCTGTTCGCGACGGCCACGATGACTCAGGGCGCTAAAGGCCTCTTCTACGGGGGCGGGCTCGCCCAGCTCAGCAAGCAGACGGTGGCGGTGCTCGCCGTGGCGGCGTACACCTTCGCCGTGACGTACGGCATCGGCAAGGCGATCGACAAGCTCATGGGCTTCAGGGCGTCCGCCGAGGACGAGCAGACGGGCCTGGACCAGACGCATCACGCGGAGACGGCCTACGATCACGGCGTCCTGGTCAGCCCGATGAAGGGGAGCACCGTCCGATGAAGCTCATCACCGCGGTCATCAAGCCGTTCCGCCTGGACGAGGTGAAGACGGCACTCCAGGAACTGGGGGTCCAGGGCCTCACGGTCACCGAGGCGAGCGGGTACGGCCGCCAGCGGGGGCACACGGAGGTGTACCGGGGCGCGGAGTACCAGGTGGACCTGGTCCCGAAGGTCCGCATCGAGGTCGTCGTCGACGACGCGGACGCGGAGGCGGTCATCGACGGAATCGTCCGCGCGGCGGCCACGGGCAAGATCGGCGACGGAAAGGTGTGGGCGGTCCCGGTGGAGACGGTGGTCCGGGTACGGACGGGGGAACGGGGCCCGGACGCGGTGTGAATTTCCCCAACCCCGCCCCAGACCCCG
>NZ_JBNNJZ010000276.1:0-2484 GCF_050270335.1 Streptomyces sp. NPDC059900 | reverse complement strand
GATTTTCAGCCCCTCCGGCGTTTGAGGAGGGCCCTCGCGCCAGCGAGTTTTCGGGAAGGGGCGGGGTTGGGGAAAAGGTCAGTTCGCCTCGGCCCGCACCCGGACCTCCCCGTCAGGCCCCGCCAGAAACACCGGCGTCCCGGCCCCGCCAAGATCCCGCACAGCGGAAAGATCCTCGGCAGACAGCGCCTCCTCGGAGGAGACAACGGCCGCCGCCTCCAGAGACTCCGCACCGGAAGCAACCGCCATCGCAACGGCGGTACGCAGAGCGGAAAGCTTCAAGGAGTCGAGCGAAACCGTCCCGGCGACATAGGTCCGCCCCGTCTCGTCCCGCACGGCGGCCCCCTCGGCCACCCCGTTCCGCGCCCGCGCCGAACGAGCCAGCGTAACGATCTTCCGGTCCTCAGCATCCAGCGCGCCAGGCGCAGCACTCTCGGTCATACGCCGAGCATACGGAGCACGGAGAGCTACATGGCGATCGGGGCCACCGGGTACATGGACCCCCGCCGCCCCTCGGGCGAGGCAAGCCACTCCAGTTTCGCCGCGGTCTCCGCCTCCGGAAGCGGCGTATGGAGCACGATCGTCAGATCGGGCCGCGCCGGCACCCGCAGCGCCGTCGACTCCACGTGCAACTCCCCCACCAGCGGATGGATGAGCTCCTTGTGCACCTGCCCGGCGGGCCGCACGTCCCGCCGCTCCCACAGATCGGTGAACTCCTCGCCCGCCGTCTCCCGCAGCTCGGCGAGGACAGCCTGGAAGCCCTCGTCGTCCGGGGTCTCCGAGCACGACGCGCGGAACTGGGCGACGACCGACTCCGCGTTGGTCCGCCAACTCACGCTCCGGGAGCGGTAGATGGGGTCGGTGAAGAAGTCCACGAGGCAGTTCTGGGTGATCTCGGGACGCATCCCGAAGACCATTGCGGCCGCGTCGTTGTACATGACGCAGTTGTAGTAGCGGTCCATGATGTGCGCGGGGTACGGCATCCACGTGTCGATCAGGCGCTGCATCCCGTCGCACATGTCCCGGTCGGCCTGCTCGACCTCGGGAGCGGGCGGGTTGAGCCCGGCGAGGACGTACAGATGCCGCCGCTCGGTGCTCGACAGCTTCAGGACGCGCCCCACGGAGTCCAGGACCTGCGGGGACACCGAGATGTCGCGGCCCTGCTCCAGCCACTGGTACCAGGACGCGCCGACCCCGGCGAGCACGGCGACCTCCTCGCGGCGCAGGCCCGGCGTACGCCGCCGCGCCCCGCCGTCCGGAAGTCCCGCCTCCGCGGGGCTGACCCGGGCGCGGCGGCTCATCAGGAACTCGCGCAGTTCACTGAGCCTGCGCGCCTTCGACGCGTCCTGCGGCGCCCCGGCCGCGGCCTCACTCGTCCCTGCCATGCCCCAGCTCCCCCTTGCCTGGTGTTACGACCACCAGCATAAGTTCCCGCTCCCCACGGCTATTCCTGACGCCCGAAGCTCATCTCATGGCGATCGACACCACCACTTCCCCGTCCACGACAACGGCGCCCCCGGCCCCGCAACCCCCGCACCCGGCCCCGGCCCTCAAGCTCTCCACCCGCGACAAGCTCGTCCTCTTCGTGCTCTGCGCCGCCCAGTTCATGGTCGCGCTCGACTTCTCCGTGCTGAACGTGGCGCTGCCCGTGCTCGGCGCCGACCTGGGCATGAGCCAGTCCGCGCTCCAGTGGGCGGTGACGGCGTTCGCCCTTCCCTCCGGCGGCTTCCTGCTGCTCTTCGGCCGTACCGGCGACCTGTTCGGGCGGCGCAGGCTGTTCCTCGGCGGCCTCGCCCTGTTCGGCCTTGCCTCGCTCCTTGCGACCTTCGCCTGGGACCCGGCGTCGTTCCTGACCGGACGCGCGCTCCAGGGCGTCGGCGCGGCGGCCATCGTGCCGACCGGCATGTCCCTGCTCACCACCACGTTCCCCGAAGGTCCGCAGCGTGACCGGGCGCTGGGGATATCCGGCACGCTGCTCTCGCTCGGCTTCACGGTCGGCATGGTCCTCGGCGGCGTCCTCACCGACACGCTCGGCTGGCGCTCCACGATGGGCCTGCTGACCCTCTTCGCGCTGATCGTGCTGCCGCTCGCGCCGGGCCTGCTCCCCGAGTCCCGCACCCCTGAGCGCCCCCGCCTGGATATCCCCGGCGCGGTCACCGTCACCGGCGGTCTGCTCGCGCTGATCTACTCGCTCTCCACGGCCGCCGAACGCGGCTTCGGCGGCACGGACGTCATCGTCACGCTCGTCGCGGGCGTGCTGCTGCTCGCGGCCTTCGGTTACGTCGAATCGCGCGCCGCGTCGCCGCTGGTCTCGCTGCCGATGCTGCGGCGCCGGACGGTCGCGTGGGGCAACCTGGGCGGTCTCGTCACCTTCTCGATGATGTCGGCGGTCATCTTCGCCCTCACCCTCTACCTCCAGGAAGTACTGGAGCTCTCCGCTTTCCGGACGGGTCTGGTCTTCGGCGTGCAGGGCGTGCTCTCGGT
>NZ_JBNNJZ010000275.1:0-10808 GCF_050270335.1 Streptomyces sp. NPDC059900 | reverse complement strand
GGCCCGCACCGGCGGGCCACGATCCTCACCACGCTCGCGGTCGTCGTGGCCGGCAGCGCGCTCACCGTGCTGCCGCTGCCGTTCGCGTGGCTGCTGGCCGGCCGGGCGGCCCAGGGCGTCGGGCTCGGGCTGACGGCGCTGATGATGGGCGTGGCCCGGGACCACCTCCCCGAGGAGCGCAGCGCGGCCGTGATCGCCCTGATCTCGGTGGTCTCGATCATCGGGGCCGGCGTCGGCTACCCGCTGGCCGCACTGCTCGCCGAGCTCGGCGGGGTACGGGCCGCCTACGGCCTCGGCCTGGTCGTCACCGCCGCCGCCCTCCTGACCGCGTGGCGCTCCATACCCCAAGCTCCCGAAGGCCGCTCCGCCCGGGTGAACGTGGCAAGCGCGCTCGTCCTGGCCGCTGCGCTGCTCCTGGTGCTGTTCCTGGCCGGCGAACGCACTCTGTGGAGCCGCCACCTCGCCGTTGCGGCGGGCCTCGCCGTCGTCGCGGTGCTGCTGCTCTGCGCCTGGGCCGTTATCGAGCTGCGCAGCACCGCGCCCCTGGTCGATGTGCGGGCGGTGCGCCACCCGGCAGTCGCCGGGGCGAACCTCGCCATGTTCGTCGGCGGGATCGGCATGTACCTCCTGCTCACGCTCATCACCCGGTACGCGCAGACGCCGCACGGCGCCGGCTACGGCTTTGGCCTGACGACCTTCGTCGCCGGTCTTGTCCTCATCCCGTTCTCGGTCCTTGGGTTCGTCGCCGGCAAGCTCACGCCGCGGGTCCGGACGCGGATCGCCGACCCTCTGCTCCTGGCCGGCAGCGCCGTCGTGGTCGGGGGCGGGTTCGCCCTGTTCGCGGCGGCCCGGTCGAACCTGGCCGAACTGTTCGCGGCGATGGGCGTGCTCGGCTTCGGCGTCGGCGGCTTCGCGGCCGCGATGCCCGGCGTCATCCTGGCCGTCACCCCCACGAGCGAGACGTCCAGCGCCATGAGCCTCAACTACGTCGTCCGCAGCGTCGGGTACTGCCTGGGCAGCGCCATCGGCGGCCTGATCCTCGCCGCGGGCACCGCCCCCGGCCACCTCTTCCCCGGCGACAGCGCCTACACCGCCGCGGCGCTGGTCGGCACCGGCGCCATGGCGATCACGACGCTGACAAGCCTCGCGCTCGCCCGCCGACGCTCCACCGAGACCAACCCGTACGTCAGACACGCTAATCCGAACACTGGAGGTTCCATGCCCAAGGCCTACTGGGTCAGCGTCTACCGCACCATTGCAGACCCCGGGAAACTGGCTGCCTACAACAAACTGGCCCGCCTGGCCGTCGAGCCCGCGGGCGGCCGGACCATCGTCCGTGGCGGTCGGGTCGTGGCCTACGACGCCGGAATCGCCGAGCGCACCGTCCTGGTCGAGTTCGACAGCTTCGAGCAGGCCGTCGCGGCACGCGAGAGTGCGGCCTACCAGGAGGCGCTGGCCGCCCTCTCCTACGGCGTCGAGCGCGACTTCCGCATCGTCGAAGGCCTCGACTGACCGGGGCCCGTGCCGGCAAGGAACCGCACCGTCGTAGCCAACCGCCGATGCGGGACCAGTACTGGCCGGTGGTCTGCTCGCGGAGCTAGCCCAGGAACGAGCTCAGGGCTGCATTCACCTCGTCTGCGTGCGTCCAGAGCAACCCGTGCGGGGCGCCCTCGATCTCCACGTACTGGGCCTCGGGCAGGTCCCGCCGAAAGCGGCGGGCGGTGGCGTCGATGGGCAGGATCTTGTCGGCTGTGCCGTGCAGGATCAGTACCGGCTTGCCACTGGCGCGGACCGCTTCGGCGTCGGTGCGGAAGTCTTCGATCCAGGCGGGAACGACCGCGTAGGCCGCCACGGGGGCACTTGACGTCGCCACGTTCCAGCTCGCGGTGACGGCCTCCTGGCTGATCCGGTGGCCAAGGTTCTCCTCGAGATCGTAGAAGTCCGAGAAGAATTGCGTGTACCAGGCGTACCGGTCGTCTTTCGCCGCTGCCTGGATTCCGTCGAAGACTTTCTGCGGCACGCCCTCGGGGTTGTCGTCGCGGGCGACCAGGAAGGGTTCGAGCGAGGCCAGGAACGCGAGCTTGGCGACTCGTTCATGTCCGAATCGTGCGACGTAGCGGGCGAGTTCGCCCGTGCCCATCGAGAAGCCCACCAGGACGACGTCGCGCAGGTCGAGCGTCTCCAGGACGGTGTTCAGGTCTGCGGCGAAGGTGTCGTAGTCGTAACCGGAGTTCACCTTGGACGACTGGCCGAAGCCCCGGCGGTCGTAGGTGATGACGCGGTATCCGGCGGCCAGGAGACTTCGCGTCTGGCGCTCCCAGCTGTGTCCGTTCAGTGGGTATCCGTGAATGAGGACGACGGGCTGGCCTGAGCCCTGGTCCTCGTAGTACAGCTCGACCGGCGTGCTGTTTTCTTTCCCTACGGTGATGTACCCCATGTAATCGTCCCTTTCCGGGTCGCTGCGGGCGTCAAGGCACGGAGGATCAGATCCCCTGTGTTCCTTGCTTACTCTCGGGCCGGCGTGAGCGCATATCCGCTTTCGCGTCTTCGACGGCTGCGACCGTGGGGCCCGGGTGTTCCGAGCCCGGCGTCTACGACCCGTTGTGCACGAGCTCGTACTGCAGCGCACCCGACGGACAGCGCCGCACCACCTCGGCCAGGCGCCCGGCCTCGGCGCCGTCGGGACGGATCCACGGACGCCCGGCCGTGTCGAAGACCTGCGGCAGGCCGTTGACGCATTCGGCGGCGTGCAAGCAGCGCCTTGCTTCGAAGGTCACGGTGATCAGCCGACCCTCGTACGCCTTCTTCTCGGTTCCGCCGCTCATACCGGCCTCCGTCGTTTCTCTCGCTTGTGCCCGGCTGTTCAGTCGCTGACCGTGCTGCGGGACTGGTACAGCAGGTCCTGGTACTCGGGGTGCCGGGCGATCCACCCCGCGAAGAACGGGCAGGTGGCGAGCACCCGCAGGTTCGCCGCGCGCGCCTCGTCGAGGGCGGTGCGGGCCAGCGCCGACCCCACTCCCCTGCCCTCGTACTCCGGCGCGACCTCGGTGTGGACGAACGCGACGAGTTCCGTCGTGCGGATGTACTCCGCGACGCCCGCGGCCTCGGACTCTGCGTCGACCCGGGCCTCGTACCGCCGGGCTCCGGGAACGTCGCTCACTTCCACTGCCATGTGTCCTCCATATGTCCTCGGCGCGGGCCTCGTTGCACATAGGCTCCGCTTGGTTGATACGTCGGCTTGACCGGCATCGGCCGAACAGATCGGCACTGTCGGGGGCAGCACGGGGCGGGGCGGGGCGCCGTCGTCACAACCCCGGCGAACCGGAGAAGGGCCCGTCAGGATGTCCGGCAACCCGCCCCGCCCCGGAATACCGGGCGGCAGCGGTGTCAGGCCTCGCTGCCCGCAGGCGTGGCCAGGAGCTGCATCTCCCAGGCGAAGGCCACACCGCTGGCACCACCGTGCTGCGCCTGGACCTCGGCGACGCCCGGCACGGTCTTCTCGCGGGCCCAGTCGCGCTGCCACTCCCCCAGCACGGCCATCCAGGTGATCGGCACGACGCCCGCCTGGACCATGCGTCGCACGGCCATGTCATGGGCTTCCTTCGAGGCGCCGCCCGAGGCGTCGGTGACGGCAAAGACCTCGAAGCCCTCGCCTGCTGCCTGTATCGCCGGCATCGCGACGCATATCTCCGTCCAGAGGCCGGCGATGATCAGCTTCTTGCGGCCGGTCGCCTTGACGGCATCGACGACGCGCTCGTCCTCCCAGGTGTTGATGAAGGTCCTGTTGATCGGCTTCTGCTCCGGGAACACATCCTGCAACCCCTTGATGAGGTAGCCGCCGCGCTCCTCCAGAACGGTCGTCAGGATGGTCGGCACGTCGAACACCTTGGCGGCCTTGGCGAGGCCGACAGCGTTGTTCACGATCATCGTGGGTTCGTGACTGTGCAGGTTGGCGAACTGGAACGGCTGGTGGTCGATCAGGACGACGACGCTCTCCTCGGGCGTCAGCAGGGCCTGCAGTCCGGACTTCGCTTCATTGCTCATGGGGTCCCTCTCCGGGTGCTTCATGTCTGCGAGATGTCTGCGGGGTCGAACGGGACTTCGTCGCTCTTGATGCAGGCGATACAGCCGCCCGTGTCCTCGTCGGCGCCGCGGGGGCAGGGTCGGCCGAACAACACGCTCAAGCGGTTGAGGCAGCCTCACTACCTGGCGCGGCCTCCGCATCGGCGGCGGTCCGCAGTACCGGCAAGGGCTGCCCGCCTCAACCCGACTGGATGACGTGTCATCTACATTAGAGACACCAGGTTGACGCGTCAACTAGATGCCGGGGCCGGCCCGCCAATGGCCAGCCGGACTCAACTGGCGCCGCCGCGTGGCGACTTACGCGGAGCCCACGGCGGAGCCAACCCGACCACCCAATGCGGCGCAGGCCGCGAGCGACCCGGCCGACGCCGGCATGCCAGCCGAGGCTTGCAGGCAATGAGGCGTCGGCGATGCCGACACCCCAACCCCCCAAGCACCCCCGGACATTCCGGGCATCACGCGGAATCGGCCACGTCAACGGGATAGATGAGCTGTCAACGTTTTCGCTACACTCCATCAATGAACGCAACGCCTCGCTGGCTGACCTCGGAGCAGAAGGCCGCCTGGGACAGCTTCATCCGCATGCAGGAGACGCTCATCGGGCGACTCTCCCGTCGGGTCCAGGCCGACTCGCACATGTCGGCCGCCGACTACATCGTGCTGGTGAGTCTTACCGAACGGGGCGGCGGACGGATGCGCTTCCTGGACCTGGCGAAGATGGTGGAGTGGGAGAAGAGCCGCATGTCCCACCAGGTCCGGCGGATGATGAAGCGCGGACTGGTGGACAGGGAAGAGTGTCCCGACGACGGACGCGGAGCGTTCATCGTCGCTACTCCGGACGGCTACAAGGCGATTGAAGAGGCCGCGCCCACGCACGTCGCACACGTCCGCCGACTGTTCATCGATGCCCTCACCCAGGAAGAGCTCGACACGCTCGCCCGGATCTCGAACCGCGTCCTCGAGCACATGAAGAAGCAGCCCGACTGACCGGTCCGAGCCCTCTCGCACTGCCCCGCATCCGCAGGGGAACAGCGCAATCTTAGTTGATGCATCAACGGCCACCGAGGGCGAGGTCGCCGACTCGTCAACGGTCGCGACCGAGGGGCCAACCGGTCGCCGACCGGCGCCGCCGAGGCCGTGCGCGCCGCATCAACTTCCGCCGCCGAGCGGGCAGATCAGCCCCCTCGCACCTACCCCCGCCAGCTTCAGTTGACGTATCAACTACGCCGATGGTTGTCTTGCCGCTGAAGCCTCCTCCCGCGGAGGAACGACGGCTCAGTGACCATCCCCAGGAGTTGCGATGGAATCCCGTGTGGCCGACAACCCCGGCCGATCGCGTTACGAGGTCTTCGACGGCGACGAGCTCGCCGGCTTTACCGAATACCACCGCTACCAGGACGAGATCGCCTTCATTCATACGGAGATTGATCCGCGATTCGAAGGCCGGGGCCTCGGCGGCGTACTCGCCCGCGCGGCTCTCGGTTCGGCCAGGGAGCAAGGGCTCGGGGTGCTTCCCTTCTGCCCCTTCATTCGTGGCTGGATCAGCAAGCACTCCGACTACGCCGACTTGGTGCCGCAGGGGCAACGAGCACGTTTCCGGCTGTGAGCGGGGCCGCGCCGGACACGGGTCAACCCCAGAGGCCTGATGAGGTCCAACCCGCGTCCGGGTCCACCTGGCATACGAGAAGGGGCCGGACCGGGCGGCACGCCTCACCCGGCGCATCGAGTTGCCGGGCGACCTCGACGACGATCGGCGTGCGCGGCTGCTGGAGATCGCCGGCCGGACACCCGTCACGCGGGCGGTCCGGGGCGAAGCGCCCGTCGTGCCCGCACCAGGGCGCCCGCGACGGCACAACTCCTTGCCACGGAGCCCCACTTCGACAGAAGGGACGCAGTCGCCATGAGTGACCTCGACCTCCAGCCCGGCCTCCGTGAGTGCGGAGGCCGGGCTGATGTGTCCGCAGCGCCCGTCAGGGAGCTGCTGGACCCGCGTGAGGCGAGCCTGGGCCCTACGGTCGTGCGCAGGCTGCTGCCGAATCTGGGACGACGGATGGTGGGCGCCTGGTGCTTCGTCGACCACTACGGCCCCGACGACATAGCCGAAGAGCCCGGCATGCAAATGCCGCCCCACCCGCACATGGGTCTGCAGACAGTGAGTTGGCTGCACGAGGGCGAGATCCTGCACCGCGACAGCGTCGGCAGCGTGCAGGTCCTGCACCCCCGCCAGCTCGGTCTGATGACGTCGGGACGGGGCATCGCGCACGCCGAGCAGAGCACCGCGCCACACCCCCGGCTGCTCCATGGCGCTCAACTGTGGGTCGCGCTGCCCGACGCCCACCGGCACACCGTGCCCGCCTTCGAGCACCACACCGACCTGCCGATCGTCACCGCCCCCAGGCTGACGGCCACCGTCATCATGGGCACACTGGACGGCGCCGTCTCGCCGGGCAGCACATATACGCCGCTGGTCGGCGCGGACCTCACGCTCACCGAAGGCGCCGACGTACGGCTGCCGGTGGAGCCGGACTTCGAATACGCCGTGCTGACGATGTCCGGGGCCACCGAAGTCGATGGAGTGCGTCCTGCACCCGGCTCCATGCTCTATCTGGGCGCCGGACGTTCCGAGCTGCCGCTGCGCGCCCTCAGTGACGCCGGGCTGCTGCTGATCGGAGGTGAACCGTTCGAAGAGAAGATCATGATGTGGTGGAACCTGATCGGACGAACGCAGGAGGAGATTACCGAGGGGCGGGCGGCCTGGATGTCAGGTGACCGTTTCGGGACGGTCCACGGCTACGACGGCTCGCCGTTGCCCGCACCCACCCTGCCGGTGACCCCGCTCAAGCCCCGCGGCCGTACTCGCTGACCGAGCACATCGGGGCGCTCGGCCGTGGGGTCTGAACGTCCGCTGCGCCGATGTTCCCATCGTCAGCGGGGCGCGGGCCAGGCCGGGTTCTCCAAGTACGAGGACCTCGCAGCGCTCTCGGCGCGGCAGCACGTCTGCTACTGCACCGTGGTCTTCGATGAGTTCGAAGGGCGCGGCCTCCCCGGCATCCTTGCTCGCAACGCTCTGAACACCAGCGTGCAGGCGAGACGTCGCATCGTGGCCTGCCCCGACGTCAAGAAGTAGCTCTCCGCCCACCGCGACTTGGACGAGGCGACCGACCCGGTGTGCCCGGAGCATGTCCAAGCTCTGCGCCAAGCCGCACGAGCACGCACCCCAGCCACCGGCCGCGACGCCTCTCCCCCTTGCGACAGAAGGATCTGCCTCATGAAGACCCCCGTGCCCGACTATCTGGACGAAGTGCTCGACAACCTGCGTGACGACACCAGCGGTGCGAACGCCGACTACATTCCCGAGCTCTCCGAAGCTGATCCGGAGCGCTTCGGCATGGCGCTGACCACGACACTCGGTCGCACCTACGCCGCTGGCGACGCCGACACCGAGTTCTCGATCCAGTCGATCTCCAAGCCGTTCGCCTACGCGGCCGCCATCATCGATCGTGGCCTCGACCGCGTCCTGGATGCCGTCGGGGTCGAGCCATCCGGTGAGGCCTTCAACGAGCTGTCCCTCGAAGGGGGCACCCACCGGCCGATGAATCCCATGATCAACGCCGGGGCCATCACCACACATTCGCTCCTGGTCGGCGCGGAGGCAGGCCCGGACGATCGCGTCAACCGTGCCGTGGCGTTCTTCTCCCGCCTCGCAGGCCGGGACCTGCGGATCGACGAACGTGTCTGCGCCTCAGAACTCGCCTCTGCACACCGCAACCTTGCCATCGCCCACATGCTGCGCACCTACGGAATCCTCGACGGGGACGTGCCTTCCGTCGTCGAGGGCTATACGCGCCAGTGCTCGATCCTGGTCAGCGTCCGGGACCTCTCAGTGATGGCGGCGACGCTCGCCACCGGAGGTATCCAGCCCATCACCGGCGAACGGGTGATGGACCCCGCCATCGCCCAGCACGTCATGGCCGTGATGGCTGCGGCCGGGATGTACGACGCGGCGGGCGACTGGCTCACCAGCGTGGGCATCCCCGCCAAGAGCGGCGTCTCCGGGGGCATTGTCGGTGTCCTGCCCGACCTCGTGGGCATCGGAACGTTCTCCCCGCGCCTGGACTCCCACGGCAACAGCCAGCGCGGGCGCCTCGTCTTCGAGCGGCTCTCCCGGGACATGGGAATGCACCTGTTCTCCTCCGACCGAGGCCGGCTCGATGCCGTCGACATGAACGAATCACGAGGAACGGTCACCTACACCCTGCGGGGCAACGTCCAGCTCACCGCCGCTTCGGAGCTTTTGGACCTGATGGCCGACTCGGACGGCACAGCCGACGTCGTACTCGACGTCACCAAGGTGCATTCCTTCTCCGATCTCGGCCGCCGCATGTCGCTCGAAGGACTGCGCCGCCTGCGGCTGGACGGCCGCAGTGTCGCCGTCCGCGACCCCGCGGGCGTGCTGCCGAACCCTGACCTGGGTGACGGCAGCTACCCGGACGTCTTGTAACCGGCCCCCGAGATCTCCTGTCGGCGGCGCGGAACAGGGAAGTACGCCAGGAATACCGCCAGACGAAGTGCGCCAGGATCACCGTCAGGCGCTGGCGGCGGGGCAATCCAGGTCAGCCGGCCGCCTGTCGGCGCGTGTCGCCTCCGGCCGATCCTTGCCTCTCGTGCTCCGCACGCGCCGCCTCCAGCAGATGCCGCCAGGACGTCACCGTGGGACGCCGACGCAGGAGCGCACGCCGCTCCCGATCCGTCATCCCGCCCCACACACCGTGCTCCATGCGGGAATCGAGCGCGAAAACAAGGCATTCGGTGCGCACCGGACAGCCCGAACAGATGGCCTTCGCCCGGTGCTGCGCCGCGCCCTCCACAAAAAGATCATCCGGATCCGCGGTCCGGCACACCGCCCGCGCCGTCCAGGATCCCTCAATTGCCGAGCCCAACTCCATCCGTCCTCTCCCCGATCCACCCCGCCGCGCCAACCCCGGCGGGAAGCAATGCCGAAAAGGTATGCCGCCCGCACGTGAGGCGGGAGACCGCGATCCGGCAACAACCCCTCCGAGTGACCGGCCTCTTGACGTACCAGGCGGTATCACCAGACCGCACGAAGAAGGTTGGTTTCGGGGCGCCGCCGTCGCCGGGACGCGGGCCGCGCCGCTCTCCATCTCCCCTCGGACCAGGCGACACCGGCTCCGGCCTGCACCGCAGGGCCCCGGATGCCGCCCTCCGGGGTGTGACGGCCAAACGGGTCCAATTCCGCAGCCTTGCCACCCGGAAAGCGCCCTGCTCAAGAGTCCGCGAGGGCACGACCGGGACGTCGCGCGATCCGTTCACCGTCCTGCCCCTCCTCGTCGACAAGGCCGAACAGCCGGTGGTCCACCACCACTTTCAGCTCGCGAGACGCCACCAGTCGGGGCATACGACACCTCCTGAGACCGCTGTCAACGATGACACTCTGCCGCAGGACCCGCCCCCTGTGCCACGGCCGGCCGGGCCGGCGCTGCGCCTGCGTCCAACAACGCTTCCGGCAGGGACGGTGACCGGGCGGCACCCTGCGTCAGCAGCGAGCAGGCACTACGGGCTCCCCCGCGAGCTGCTCCAACCGCACGGCCGTCTCGCCCCTTCAACAGCCGCACCCAGCACACGCTTCAACCGGGATCAAACCGAACCCTCCACAACGTCTCCCGCGAACTGTCCCAATGCACTCACAGGCCCCGGTCGTGCGTGCCAAACTGCCAGAAAGGCTTCCTGTACGGGCGGTGCGGCGGGGACGCGTCCAACCCCCGCGGTCTTCGGGACACCGTCGGATTTTCCCGCGGCCCCTTCCCCTCTCCCGTTCCCTATGAGGCAGGCAGGCAGACATGGGTAGCAATTTCGCCGTCGGTGACCGGGTCACCGCCCTGGTCGACCTGGGCCGGGGAGTCACGAAAGGCACCCACGGAACGGTGACCTCCGTGTCGGCCTTCCACGGGCTTGTCACAGTCCGCTTCCGCAACGGCACTGAGCTCCCTTCGATCAAGCTGCACCAGATCACGCACGCCTAGGAGGTGAGGTGGTCATGCGGGGCAATCCGCCCAAACCGGTGCGAACTACCCAGTGGCTGGCCTGGGCTGCGCTCCAGGTGTGGTTCACGCCGTTCGGGATCCATGCCTACAGGGATTTGTCCGCGCCCCCGCGGAGCATCGGAGGCAACTGGGCCCTGGCCTTTGCGGCCGTACTGATCGCCATTCCCACGGTCCATGGCCTGGCACTCTTCCAGCAGGTCCTCGAAATCCGCCGCTACCACGAACGGCTGCGAAAGGCTTATGCCCGCCCCCTGTCTCCGACCTGCGAGGGGTGCAACGCCAGGCCGTGCTCGTGGAATACCCGCACTGGCGAATGGATGGACACCTGCTCCGGTTGCCGGGGTGACCAGTACTTCGACAATGACCACATGATCGGCTAGCTGTTCCGGACGAGGTGCGCAGACGTGTCGGTTGGCCGGTGACGGTGAGCTGCCCATGTGGCCCCTGGATTGAGCAATCGAGCAGAGGCGTCCGGCTGCGGACGCTTTCCTGATCGGAAGAGAACGCCCACGGCCTTTACCGTCTTGCTGTGGCGTCCCGGAACGGCCAGCCGGCGCCCGCCCCGGTTCGCCAGCTTCCGCAACTCGGCACAAGTGCCCAGCCATCGGCCGCCAATGGTTCGACAAATGACGGCGATTGACCGCCCGTTGACGTGCGCCGCCC
>NZ_JBNNJZ010000274.1:1883-10821 GCF_050270335.1 Streptomyces sp. NPDC059900 | reverse complement strand
CGAACACGCATGGTTGTGCTCCTTCAGGTGGAGGCGAACACTCCACTCGTTCTCCGCACGGCGACCGCCGTAACACCCGTGCCCCGAAGGAACCAGCCAGGTCACCCGCTCAGGCCAAGCGTCCCCGGGCCACTCGGCGCACCCTGATGGCGACCGGCGCCGCTGCTAGCCTGCGCCCATGATCAAGGGGAGATCGTCGGGCCGGACAGGCCGGATAGCGGGGGGCCGCAGAGCAGAGCATGTGCTGATCGTGGCCAGTTTCGTGAACCGGGTCGGCAACGGGCTCTTCAACTCGGCGTCGGCGCTCTACTTCACCCTGGTCGTGGGCCTGCCGGCCGTGCAAGTGGGAGCCGCCCTCACGGTCGCGGGCCTGATCGGACTGCTCGCGGGGATACCGGGAGGGCACCTGGCCGACCGGCGCGGGCCGCGCACGATCATGATGCTCGCCCTGGCGGTTCAGGCGGCTGCGATGTCCGCTCTGCTGCTCGTCGGGAGCTGGCCTTCCCTTGCGGTCGTCGCCGCCGTTGACCAGCTGGCCGCGGCCGCCGGCGGCGCGGCCTGGGGAGCCCTCGTGGTCCGGGTCGGCACCGACCGCCCGGCGCTGTTCCGGGCAAGGCTTCGTACGTACGTCAATCTGGGCGTCGTCCTGGGGACCGTGGGCGCCGGACTTGCGGTGGCGGCGAATACCCGTACCGCCTACCTCGTGCTGATTCTCGGCAACGCGGCCAGCTTCGCCCTGTGCGCCCTCCTCCTGTTCCTGCTGCCCCACTACCGAGCACTGGCGGCGCCACCGTCGCAGCAGCGCCGCTGGATCGCTCTCACCGACCGGCCGTTCGTGACCTTCACGGCCCTCTTCGGCGCGATGGGGCTGCAGTACCCGGTGGTGTCCCTGCTGCTGCCGATCTGGATCTCGGAGCACACGGACGCACCGCGCTGGACCGTGGCCGCGGTCTCCGCGATCAATGCCGGAGTCTGCGTCCTGTTGCAGACCCGCATCGGATCGCGCATCGAAACCCCGCGCGACGGCGGCAGAGCGTTCCGCACGGCCGGACTGCTCTTCCTGGTCAGCTGTCCGATGATGGCCCTGAGCGCGCACGCTCCCGTATGGGCGGCCGTCGCCCTCGTGTTCACAGCGATCTTCGTGCACAGCCTCGGGGAGATCTGGGAGTCCTCCGCCGGTTTCGCCCTGGGCTTCGGCCTGGCACCTGACCATGCACAGGGGCAGTATCAGGGGCTGCTCGGGCTCGGCTTCAGCGCGGGCCAGGCGCTCGCCCCCGCCCTCCTCACCACCGTCGTACTCGGCCTGGGCACGGCCGGCTGGCTGCTTCTGGGTGCGTTCTTCGCCGCCGTGGGTGCCGTCGGCCCCTGGCTGGAACGCTGGGGCACGCGCACCCGGCCGCAGCGGGTGGCTGCGGCCGAGGCCCCTATCGGGGGGCGTTGAGAGCGAGTTGGTGCAGGTCCTCCAGGGCGTCGAGGAGGATGGTGCGCTGGTGCCACTTGATCCAGCTGCCCAGGGCGCGGCCGGTGGCGTCCAGCGCCCGCAGCTGTGCCTGGGTGAAGCCCAGCAGGGGGCGGGCGTGGTGGGAGGAGATGACACCGAGGACGGCGTTCTCGTCGTCGACGAGCGGGATGCTGTGGCAGGCCCGGCTGCCGGCCGAGAGGATCACCCGGCGTGTGTCGTCGTCGAAGCCGGCCGACGAGGCCACCTCCTTGACGGTGACCTGATGGCTGGCGGCGGCGGCGCGGGAGCAGGAGGTGTTCCCGTCGACGAACGCGAAGTAGTCGGTGAACTGCCGGGACAGACCGGCGTGTTTCGCCATGCGCAGGACACCGTCCTCGACCAGCTGGACGTTTCCCATGTCCGTGCCGGTGACGGTCAGGACGCGCTGGAGGGCGGCGCCCAGGACTTCGCCCTGGTTGGCCGCGTTGAGTGTGCCGGCCCCGAGCAGGGCCAGGTCGGGTATCGGATGCGGGACCCGGCCGCTGAGCCACACCCGGGTGCCCGGCGCCGGTCCGGGGGTGCGGGCCACCGCCGAGGCCAGTTGGTGCAGCTTGATGTTGGCCCGCTGGGATGCCTGGCGGAGCAGCGAGAAGGCCGCCTCGGCGTTCGGCAGGCGATAGCGCTCGACCAGGACACCCTCGGCCAGGGCGATTCTGGCGCGTGTCCGCCCCTGGACCTCCAGTTCGGTCACCTGCTCGCGCAACTGCCTGGCCGTTTCCCTCAGCTGTTCCGACTCGTCGGCGGGAACGAGGGGCTGCCGGGACGAGGGCTGATCGTCGGGCGAGGGCACGGATGGCATGTTCGTCACGTTGTCTCCCATGGCTGCACCCGCACCGTCTTTCTCATCGGTCACCGAGCAGCGGTTGCGGCGCCGTCACCAGGTCCGGCTCCGTCCGCCAGATGGCCCGCTGCTCTCGCACAGGGCGACCTTAACCCGGCGTGTCGGAGATGTGATGACCCCCCTGGAGGCCCGGCACCGGAGGACGCCGTCACAATTCCGACGTACGTGGCGATTGAGCGAGAGGTGTCTCTTGAGCGGGGTAGGTAGGAGAGGAGGCCGACGACGAGGACGGCTCTGGGATCGCCTCGCGGCGGGACTTTGGAGGGCACATGGCGAGGTACAGCTTCACGCCGGGAGCAGGGCACCGGCTGGAAGTACCCCTGGCGGCCGAGCCGGGCAAGGCGGCCGCCCAGCTCAAGGAACGCCTGGAAGGCCTGGGGCTGACGCATGACCACTTCCAGGTGAGCGTCGAGGGATCCACGGTCACCGTCGCCGGTGATGCCGCGGTGCAGGAGCAGAAGGAGAAGATCCTGCTCGCGCTGGGCAACGTCATCGGCGTCCAGGAGGTCGAGGACCGGGTGGACGCAGGGCAGGAAGGGCTCGCCCCGCGCTTCGTCACCGTCCATGAAGGCGAAACACTCGACGACGTGGCCCTGCGCATCTACGACGACCCGGCCGCCGCCAAGCGGCTCCTGGCCGAGAACCACCCCGTCCTGACCGACGCGAACGACATCTACCCCGGCCTGGTGCTACGCGCCCCGGCGTAGCGGCGCGGCGGAGGCGGCGAGCGTCGCGGCGGCGAGGCTGCCCCACAGAGCGGTGGCACCGTGCGGGGCAAGAGCGGTGATGACGGCGGGAGAGACGGCCAGACCGAAGCCGGTGGAGAGCTCGAAACGGGCGAGGGTACGGCCCAGGGCGTGCGGCGGAGCGAGGATCGTGACCAGTGCCGTGGCGGTGCCGGCGTAGATGATCTCGCCGAGGGTGCACAGCACGGACACCGCGGCGACGGCGGGCGCGGCCCAGCCGCCCGCCAGCGAGGCAGCGACGAGGAAACCGAGGTACGACACGGTCAGCACCACCCCGGCAAGCGCGAGGACGGACCGCCGGGAGTAGCGCGAGAGGAGCACGGTGAGCGGCACCTGCAGCGTGACCACCAGGAGCGTGTTGGCCACGAAGATGCCGGCCGACCACACCGGGGACGCGTGCAGCTGGGTCATCAGGATCAACGGCAGCGCGATCTCGGGGACGTTGAGGCAGAAGACGTAGATCACGTTGGCGGCGAGCAGGGCGCGCATGCCGGACGCGGGCTCGCCGTCCGCTGTCCCGGCCGGGCCGGCGAGCGCGGCCCCGGCCGGATCCGCGCGCAGCCGGACCGACCAGGCAAGGGCCGCCGCGGCGAGGTAGCTGCACCCCGTGACGGCCGCAAGGGCCTGCAACACCGGGGTGCCGCCCGCCAGAGCGGCGGTGGCGACGAGCGCGCCCACGCCCATCCCGGCGTTGCGCAGGGCGCGGCCCGCCGCGAGCGCCGCATCCCGCTCCCGGCCGTAGGAGAGGGTGGCCACCAGGGCGGCGTGCGCGGCGGGCCAGGCCTGGTTGCCGACGCCGAGGAAGAGCGCCGCCGACCCGAACAGCCAGACGTTGCCGGACGGGGCGGCCAGCAGGAGCACCGTGCCCGCCACCCGCACCAGCATCGACGCCGCGACGGCCGTGCTGCGCGCGCCCCGGTCCAGCCAGCCGCCGAGCGCGGGCATGCACACCAGACCGGCGACGACCCCGGCCGTCATGGCGGTGCCGGTGAGCGGCGCCGACAGGTGCAGCACGCTCACCCCGTACAGCAGCAGGAAGGGCCGCAGCAGGCCGGTGCCGAGCGCGTCCACGGCCAGGGCGACGGCGTAGCGGGGGCCTCCGGAGGCGCGGATGAGGGCGCGGGGTCTGATCTTGGGGGTGGTCGGCATGGGCTCACCGTGGGGCGGGCCGACCGGGGGTGGCCCGTGGGTTGACGGACCCCGTCAACCCACGCCTTGACCGGCTCTCCGGTCAGCGATGATGAAGGGATGACCTTGCGCATCGACATCACCGGACTGCCGTCCGACGGGCTGCGGTTCGCCGCATCGCCGCTGGCCGAGCTGACCGCGATGCTGCATGTGCTTGCCGCCCCCGCGCATCACCCGCAGCTGGCCGGGTGGGCCGCGGACGTCCGCTCCGTGCTGTCACCGCAGCTGGCCGAGCGGTTGCAGGAGGCGGAATTCCTCTGGCGTTCCTCCCAGGCCGACTTCCTGCTGCCCGCCCGTCCGCGGTCGACCCTGGCCCGGGAGCTGGACGACGTGGACCGCATCGACGACGACACGTACGCGACCGCCGCGCTCGTCACCACGTGCGGCAGCACCCGGATGCGCAGCGTCGCGCGCTCGCCGCTCACGGATGCGGCCGCGCGCGAGCGGGCCCTGGACCTGGCCCAGGCCCGCGGCGCCCGCCAAGAGGCCTTCGCCGAACGGCTGCTCGCGGATCCGGCCGCGGTGCGGGCACGGGTGCGCCACACCCTCGAACAGTGCGCCGAGGCCTTCTTCGACGCCGCATGGACCGGTGCCGCCGCACAGCTCGCCGCCGACCTGCGCCTCAAGAACGACCTGCTCAAACACCAGGGCATCGGGGCGGCGCTCGCCTCGGTCTCCGGCGCGATCGCGCTGGCAGCGGACGGCGCGTGCATCACCGTGGACAAGCTGCAGGACAAGGCGACCGCCGCCCACCCCGGCGGGATCACCTTCATCCCCAGCGTCTTCAACAGCCCGCACCTGGTGGTGGTCCACGCCCCGGGCTGGCAGCCGGTGGTGCAATACCCCGTGGCCGAGCCGGACCCGCCCCGGCAGGTGCCCCTCGAGACGGTCGAACTACGGCTGGAGGCCCTCTCCCATCCGCTGCGGCTGCGCCTGCTGCGCACCCTGGCCCGCGGCCCGCACACCACCGGCGAGCTGGCCCACGCCTGGGAGCTGACACCCCCCGAGGTCTCCCGCCACCTGGCCGTGCTGCGCCGGGCCGGCCTGCTGACGGCCCAACGCCAGGGCCGCTACATCCACTACGCCCTCAACCTGCCCGCGCTGACGGCGCTGGGTACCGATCTGCTGGCGGCGGTGCTGCGGTAGGGGCAGCCCGCCGCCCGACCCCGCTATTCCGCCGGGCTCGAGCCGCCGACGGGCAGCCTGGCGAGGAGGGCGCGCCGGCTGGCCCGCACGTGCTCGCGCATCACCTGCTCGGCGCTGTCGCCGTCCTTCCTGAGCCAGACCCGCCGCGGCCACCTCCTGCGCCGCCTCGGCGACCTGATCGCCGCAAACGCCGAAGAACTCGCCCGCATGGAGACGCAGGACAACGGCAAACTGCTGCGCGAGATGCGCGGGCAACTGGACACCCTGCCGGAGTACTTCCACTACTACGCCGGACTCGCCGACAAGATCCACGGCGATTTCATCCCTACCTCCGACCGCCAGGTCCTCAACTACACGGCCCGCGAGCCGCTCGGCGTCGTCGGTGCGATCACCCCCTGGAACTCGCCGCTGACCCTTACCGGCAGCAAGCTGGCCCCTGCTCTGTGCGCGGGCAACACCGTCGTGATCAAACCGTCGGAGTACACATCGGCGACCGTCCTCAGGCTGTCAAGCGGAAGTTCGACACCGCCGTGGCCAACCACCCCGAGGTGGAGCGCCCGGACCTGATGGTGCTGCGCCACACGCACGTCCACTCACCCGAGCAGCCCGACGGCTGGCGCCCGGCCGCGGAGGCGATCAACCGCTTCTACCGGACCTTCGACGCCTGGTTCGGCAACAAGACCGCCCCCGACAACGGATTCCTCGCCCCCAGCCCGGAGTCGAAGTTCGCCGAGCGCCCGGAGTTCGAACCCGAAGCGCTGCACAAGACCGCGATGATCGGCACCCCCGAAGAAGTCATCGAGCGGCTGCGCGCCTATGAGGAACTCGGCGTCGACGAGTACAGCTTCTGGATCGACACCGGCCTGCCCCACGAGGAGAAGCGCAAGTCCCTGGAACTGTTCATCAAGGAGGTCATGCCGGCTTTCCAGTGAGCTGCACGCTCCCGCAGAACCGGCGGGAGCAGCGCCTCACGCCCGCGTGACCGGCAGCGCCGCGCTCGCCGTCACGCGGGCCGTGGCGCGCCCGAGAGCCGACACGGAAGCCTCGGCCGCGGGAACACACCGCTGCACGGCGGGGTCGTACACGCAGCCCAGCACCCCGGCATGGTCCGCGTCCGGCTCGGACAGCCGGGAGTCCCAGCTATGGGCGCGCAGGGCTTCGTGCAGTTCCCGCGAGGAATCGGCGGGCACGACCATGTCTGCGGCGCCGTGCACGAGGCGTACGGGCACCGGTGCCGCGGCCCGGCCGACTGCCTGCAACGGCACGGTGCCCGTGGTGCGTGCCGGACGCCGGTAGCCGCCCGCGATGCCGACCACCGCGGCTGGGCGCCAGCCGTCGAAGAGCTCCGGCTGCAGGGCCACGCCCAGTGCGGCGCCTGCCCCCGCCGACCACCCCGCGAGCACCAACTGGCCTTTGTCGCCGCCGTGTTCGCGTACGTAGTCGCGGGCGAAGCGCAAGGAGGCGGTGAGATGCTCCCGGCCCTCGTCGGGCTGGTCCGAACGCCAGTCGGGCACCAGGACGGTGGGGCCCGCCCCGGCGATCTCCCGCGCCAGCGTGGCCATCACCTCCCGCTCATCGGGACCCGTGCCGTGCCACAGCAGCACACACCGCTCGTCCCGCTGCCCTGAGGCATGGATGTCGAGAAGTTTGCTGTCGCTGCCGGTGGCATAACGCACCGTCCGGGTCGTGATGCTCAAGTCCGTTCCTCCGCTGCGTTCCAGGCCGGGGCCGGGATCCGGCCCGACCGGTGCCCGAAGGACTGTATGCGGTGTCCGCAGCCGTCCTCGCCGCCGCCCCCGCCGGTCAGCGGCCGGTGGAACCGTCGAGCTGTTCGCGCAGGATGTCGGCGTGGCCCGCGTGGCGGCCGGTTTCCTCGATCATGTGGACGAGGACCCAGCGCAGCGAAGGTGCCTGGCCCGGGCGCGGGGCGCGCGGAGCCGGCAGAGCAAGGTCCGGGCAGGCGTCGATGACCTGGTTCGCGCGCTCCACGGTCTCCCGGTAGCCGGCGAGCACGCTGTCGACGGTGTCCTGCGAGGACGGCCGCATCGTGGCACGCCAGTCTCCGGCGTCCTGTCCGAGGAAGTAGAAGCGCTCCACGTACGTCAGATGCTTGAGCAGGCCGAGGAGGCTGGTGCCCGAGGGAACCCCAGGTGTGCGGACCTGCGGTTCGGGCGCGCCCTCGACCTTGTCGGCGATCGCGGCGCGCAGATAGTCGAGAAAGCCGCGCAGCGTGGCCTTCTCGTCGGCGCCCGTCGAGGGCGGGCCGGCGTCCTTGGCCCGGGGCCGGGATCGCTGCGTACGGGTTGCAGGGTTTGCTGGCATCGCAATTGCTCCGTTCCGGCGTGGAGTTGGGCGGGATGGACGGGCGGTCATCCGGCCGCTTGCCGGATGAGCAGCACGTTGTCGATGACGGTGGCCGTCTCGCCAGCCGGGCCCGTGGCCCGGCGGCGGGGCATGTCGGCGCGCAGGACGGACCAGCGCGCGGGGTCGAGGGCGAGTTCGTCGGCGATCTCGGAGGGTGTCGGGTAGTGGATGTCGGGGTCCTGGTTCCAGGACCAGGGCGCCGTGGAGCCGTGGTCGACGATCAGCAGGAGGCCGCCGGGGCGCAGGGCTGCCGCGGCGGTACGCAGGACTTGGCTGCGGGGCAGCGCGAACGGTGTCTGGAAATACTGGGCAGAGATGAGGTCGAACCGGCCGGCAGGGAAGCTCGCGGCCAGGTCGTGCTGTTCGGCGGTCACCCGGTCCGCGATGCCGAGATCGCGGGCGCGGTCCCGAACACGGTCGACGGCGGTGGTGGAGATGTCCACGGCGGTGACCTGCCAGCCCTGCTCGGCGAGCCAGATGGCGTCGCCGCCCGCGCCGCAGCCCAGATCCAGGGCGGCGCCGGGATGCAGCGGGGCGGCGGTCTCGGCGAGCAACGGGTTGACGCGGGCGCTTGCGGCGGGCCGGGCGCGGTAGTGCCGCTCCCAGAACAGCGCGGCGTCCGCGCCCGCCGTACCGGTGTCAGCTCCGGTGCCGGTGCCGGGGGTGGGGCCCGGGCGTCGGGTGAAGTCCATGTGAGTTGTCCCCTCGTCGGATGTACCGACAGCATCGCCAGCGCGGTTTCGCCCTTGCAAGAAAAGTTGCGGATCCGCATCATCGAGGCATGGACACCCCCGCAGACGCCGCACATCCCGCAGACTCCGCCCACCCCGCAGACCCCACCGGAGACGTTCTGGCCGGCGTCGGAACGCGGCTGCGCGCCCTGCGCCAGGCGCGCGGCGCCACGCTGGCAGCACTGGCAGCGGAAACCGGCCTCACCGCGAGCACGCTGTCCCGTCTGGAGAACGGCAAGCTCCATCCCACGCTGGAGCAGCTGCTGCCCCTGGCCAGGGCGCACGGCGTCCCGCTCGACGATCTCGTCGCGGCGCCGCCCACCGGCGACCCCCGCGTCCATCTGCGACCCGTGCGCCGCTCCGGCCTCGTGATGGTGCCACTGACCCCGCGGGCCGGCGGCATCCAGGCGTACAAGGTCAT
>NZ_JBNNJZ010000274.1:0-1873 GCF_050270335.1 Streptomyces sp. NPDC059900 | reverse complement strand
CGCCGGCAGGACGGGCACCCACAAGGAACCTGCAGACCCACGAGGGGTACGAGTGGTTCTACGTCCTCGACGGCCACGTCAGATTCATCCTCGGCGAGCGCGAGTTCAGCCTCGGGGCCGGAGAGGCGGCGGAGTTCGACACCCGCGTACCGCACTGGATCGGCAGCGCCGACAGCCGGCCCGCGGAACTGCTCGCCCTGTTCGGCGCGCAGGGCGAGCGCGCACATCTGGCGCCGGCCGGACACTGATCCAACCCGGCGCCTGCTGACGCGTGTTCACCGCTGCTTTTGCAGGACCCCGGCCTTCACGCACGACGTCATCACCGCGAAGTTCCGTCGCACTTCCTGCTCGCCGATGACGAACGGGTTTCGCCGGGTGCCCCGCTCACGCAGTGCGTCGATGTTGCGGGTGCCCATGACCAGGAACGGATGGGTACTCAGTACGGAATCGACGTGCTGCCTCTCGGCCGCCGTACGGAAGGCGGCCAGCGACGCGGCCATCTGCCGGCGTCCTTCGAGTGCGGCGGGCTGGGCCGTGCCGCCCCAGATCCCTGCGACGTGCCGGCGGCCGTCGAAGTCCCGGACCGTCACAGTGATCGACACCGTGCCCGGTGTGTGCCCCGGCGTGGGCAGCAGGTGCATCTGCGTGGAGCCGAAGGAGAGTGTGGTCGGCCCGGAGATCGCCTGGGCGAGTGGCTTCAGCGTCGCCGGAAGAGAGGCCTCGCCCGCCGCGCCTGCCACAATCTTCGCGCCGTAGGTCTTCTTGAGGTAGGCCGCGCCGCCGTAGTGATCCTCGTGCTCGTGCGTGAGGACGATGCGCGTGATGTTCTTCGGGTCGAGGCCCGCCGCGGTCAGGCCGGGGACGATGACGTCGCGTGCGTCGGACTCGTTCCACAGCGCGTCGACGAGGACGATGCCCTCGGTCGTCTTGATCGCGTAGGCGCTCGTGCCCGGGTAGCCGAGGAACACGACGTTCTCAAAGATGTGCTCGCCGTTGTATCGGGTGTCCCGGTCGGCCAACTGGTCCATCCACGCGGGCGGGTTGCCCGTCGGCGACACCGTCTCGATCTGCCGGCACCACTCGACGCGGGCGTTCTGCAGGAACGGTGTGGTGCGGGTCGCCCGGGTGGCGTCGTCCAGGGCCCGTCGTACCTGTGGCGTGTGCTTGACCTCTGCGGATGCTGCGCTGCCTGCCGTCGTGGTCGCGCCGGGCGGGTCCGCCGCACAGGCCAAGCCGATGACCGCGCCCGCCATGACCGCAGCCGCGGTTCTCACCGCTTGACGTGCCGTACGTGCCGGGCTCGTGGTGCTTCCTGGCTCCATCGCTTCCGCTCCTTCGCCGGCCGGAGAAATCTGCGGGGATCCGCAGCCGTCCGGACGGTAGTGAGGTGCGAGGGCCTTTCGGCATGGACGGTTTCTCCATCGATGCCCACCGAGGCGGGAGAACTTCTCCCTGTCCCTGCCGCAGCGGCCTGCCTACGGTGAGCGGGCTCGCCTGGCAAAACGGTCGTTCACCCAGCACAGGGACATGAGGAGTCGTCGATGACGGAAGCCGGGACACTGCGCCGCAGCGCACTGCGCAAGGTCGCTCGGAGGTTCATCCCCTTCCTGGGCCTCGTGTACTTCGTCAACTATCTGGACCGCACGAACATCGGCTTCGCCAAACTGACGATGAGCGAGGACCTCGGGCTCACGGAGACCATGTTCGGACTGGCCTCGGGGCTGTTCTTCATCGGCTACCTGCTGTTCGAGGTGCCCAGCAACCTCGCCCTGCACCGCTTCGGCGCACGCCGCTGGATCGCCCGCATCATGGTGACGTGGGGGCTGTGCGCGATGCTCCTTGCCTTCGTGCAGTCCTCCGGGCAGCTGTACGC
>NZ_JBNNJZ010000273.1:0-10835 GCF_050270335.1 Streptomyces sp. NPDC059900 | reverse complement strand
TGGCAGGCCGGTTCGCGGCCCTACAAGGTCGACGGCACCAAGGTGGGCATCGACTTCACCGACAAGGGCGCCCGCGCCTACACCGGCACCTGGCAGAAGCTCATCGACGAGAAGCTCGTCGCGCCGATCAACCCCTGGACCGACGAGTGGTACAAGGCCTTCGGCGACGGCACCATCGCGACCCTGCCCTCCGGCGCCTGGATGCCCGCCAACTTCGCCTCCGGCGTCAAGGAGGCCGCCGGTGACTGGCGCGCGGCGCCGCTGCCGCAGTGGACCGCGGGCGACAAGGCCAGCGCCGAGAACGGCGGCAGCTCGCTCGCGCTGCCCGAGCTCGGCAAGAACAAGGAACTGGCCTACGCGTTCGTCGAGTACGCCAACTCCGGCAAGGGCGTGCAGACCCGCATCTCGGAGGGCGCCTTCCCGGCGACCACCAAGGACCTTCAGTCCAAGGCGTTCCAGGAGACCGAGTTCGCCTACTTCGGCGGCCAGAAGGCCAACAAGGTCTTCGCCCGGTCCGCGGCGAACGTCGCCGACGACTGGACGTACCTGCCCTACCAGGTGTACGCCAACTCGATCTTCAACGACACCGCGGGCAAGGCCTACGTCTCGGGCACTCCCCTGTCCAAGGGCCTGGAGTCCTGGCAGGACGCCTCCGTCAAGTACGGCTCCGAGCAGGGCTTCAGCGTCCAGAAGTGACACGGCACGCCCCCGCATCCCTACACCTCGAGCACCCCGAGCACCCCGAGCACCCCTGAGGAAGGACCACCATGCCCCCCACCCTCCCGTCCCGGCTGCTGCGCGGACCGGACGGTGACGTCACCCCCGCCCTCGCGTACGGCGCCGACTACAACCCCGAGCAGTGGCCGCGCGCCGTCTGGGAAGAGGACGTCCGGCTGATGCGCGAGGCCGGCGTCAACATCGTCTCCGTGGGGATCTTCTCCTGGGCGCGCATCCAGCCGGACGCGGACACCTGGGACTTCGCGTGGCTCGACGAGGTCATAGACCTGCTGCACGCGGGCGGCATCGGGGTCGACCTGGCCACCGCCACCGCCTCCCCGCCGCCCTGGCTCACCGCCGCGCACCCGGAGATCCTGCCGGTGACCGCGACCGGTGAGACGGTGTGGCCGGGGGCGCGGCAGCACTGGCGGCCGACCTCGCCCGTCTTCAGGCAGCACGCGCTGCGCCTGGTGCGCGAGATGGCCCGGCGCTACGCCGACCATCCGGCGCTCGTGGCCTGGCACGTATCGAACGAGCTGGGCTGCCACAACATCTACGACTACTCCGACGACGCGGCCCGCGCCTTCCGCGGCTGGCTGCGCGCCCGCTACAGCACGCTCGACGGTCTCAACCACGCCTGGGGCACGGCCTTCTGGTCCCAGCGCTACAGCGACTGGGAGCAGATCCTGCCGCCGCGGCTGGCGGCGTCGCACCCCAATCCCACCCAGCAGCTGGACTTCAAGCGCTTCTCGTCCCACGCCCTGAAGGACTATCTGCGGGCGGAGCGGGACGTCCTGCGCGAGCTGACCCCGCAGGTGCCCGTCACCACGAACTTCATGGTGATGGGCGGCACCAAGGGCATGGACTACGCCGACTGGGCGGGCGAGGTCGACTTCGTCTCGAACGACCACTACGTGGTGCCCGGGCCGCAGGCCCGTGACGAGCTGTCCTTCTCCGCCGGCCTCACCAGTTCCCTCGCGGGCCACCGCCCGTGGTTCCTGATGGAGCACTCCACGAGCGCCGTCAACTGGCAGCCCGTGAACCTGGCCAAGGGCGAGGGCGAACTCGCCCGCGACTCCCTGCTGCACGTGGCGCACGGCGCGGACGCCGTGTGCTTCTTCCAGTGGCGCCAGTCGGCGGCCGGCGCCGAGAAGTACCACTCGGCGATGGTGCCGCACGCCGGGGCCGACAGCGATCTGTTCCGAGCGGTGACCGCTCTGGGGCAGACCCTCAAAGCGCTCGCGCCCGTCGCGGGGTCCGGGCGCGAACCGGCCAGGGTGGCCGTCCTCTTCGACTGGGACTCGTGGTGGGCAAGCGAGCAGGACTCCCATCCCACATCGCGCGTCGACTACCACCGGGAGGCCCTGGACTGGTACTCCGCGCTCCTGGCCCTCGGCATCCGCGCCGACGTCGTGACCACGCACAACGACCTCGCCCCGTACGACGTCCTGATCGCGCCCGTCCTGCACGTGGTCCCCGAGGCACTGGCCAAGGACCTCACGCGGTACGTCGAGGGCGGCGGTCATCTGGTCACGACGTACTTCTCCGGCATCGTCGACGAGAACGACCACATCTGGCTCGGCGGTTATCCCGGCGCCCTGCGTGACCTGCTCGGCATCCGCGTCGAGGAGTTCGGGCCGCTGCTCGACGACGACACGGTCGCCCTGGACGACGCCACCACGGGCACGGTGTGGACCGACCGGATCACCGTTACGGGCCCTGAGGTGGCAGTGCTCGCCCGGTATGCGAGCGGCGCCTACGCCGGGCGGCCCGCCGTCACCCGCCGCACGGCGGGGGCGGGCTCGGCGGCGTACGTCTCCACGCGGCTCGGCGCGGAAGGCCTGGCCGCCCTGCTGCCGCGGCTCCTCGCCCCGGCCGGGGTCCGCAGCGAACTGCCCGAATGCGCGCGGGGACGCGTCGAGACGGCCGTCCGCCGCGATGCCGGGAGCCGCTACCTGTTCCTGGTCAACCGTACGGACGACACCGTGCCGCTGCCGGGACTCACCGGCGACGTCCTCACCGGCGAAACCGGCGACGCGGCCGACGGCGGTCTCGTCCTGCCGCCCAGGGGCGTCGCCGTGCTGCGACAGCCCGCCTCCTGACGCCTCCCCCTCCTGTACCGCGCCACCCCGTCACCTACGTTGGGAGCACACGTTGGCATCGCGTACCCGCACGAGACGACTGGCCGGCATCGTCGGCTGCACGGCCCTGGCCACCGGGGCGGCCCTGCTGACCGCGCCGCCGCAACCGGCCGCGGCGGCATCCGCCGAGGTCACCGTCCGGCCCGATCCCTCGTACCAGCACGAGAAGTTCGAGGGCTGGGGCACGAGCCTGGTCTGGTTCGCCAACGCCACCGGCGACTACCCCGAGGAGATACGGGAGAAGCTGGCTCGGCTCCTCTTCGGCGACGACGGCCTGGCCCTGAACATCGCCCGCTACAACATCGGCGGCGGCAACGCCCCCGACGTCAAGGACTATCTGCGCCCCGGCGGCGCGGTCGAGGGCTGGTGGAAGGCGCCCGCGGGCACCACCCGCGAGGACACCGACTGGTGGAGTGCCGCGGACAAGGCCGACTGGAACCCGAAGGCCGACGCCACCCAGCGCTGGTGGGTCGACCGGATCAAGAACGACGTCGACCACTGGGAGACGTTCAGCAACTCGCCGCCCTGGTTCATGACCGAGAGCGGTTACGTCTCGGGCAACTTCGACGCGGGCAGCGACCAGCTGAAGACCGGGTCGGTCGACGACTTCGCCTCCTACCTGGTGGGCGCGACCGAACGCCTGGAGAAGGCGCACGGCATCAAGGTCGACACCTTCGATCCGTTCAACGAACCCAACACCGACTACTGGGGCACCCGTCTGGGGGCCGACGGCGAGCCGGTCGGCGGCCGGCAGGAAGGGGCGCACATCGGCCCCGAGCTCCAGCAGAAGGTGATCAAGGCCCTGGACCCGGCACTGGAGAAGTCCCGGACGGGCGCGGCGATCGCCGCCATGGACGAGACCAACCCGACCACCTTCACCCGGAACTGGAACACCTACCCGCAGGACGTACGGGACGCCGTCGGCCAGATGAACGTCCACACCTACGGCACGGACGGCCGCACCAGCGTCCGCGACCTGGCCAAGGCGGCCGGCAAGCCGCTGTGGATGAGCGAGGTCGAGGGCGACTGGGGCGACGGGCAGGACTTCGACGACATGCGGCCGGGCCTCGGCCTGGCCCAGCGGATGGTCGACGACCTGCGTGAACTGGAGCCGAAGGCCTGGGTGTTCTGGCAGCCGGTTGAGGACTACGACAACATGAAGCCCGGCGGCGAGTCCGCCGAGGGCGGCAACTGGGGCAGCATCCAGCTGCCGTTCAGCTGCACCTCCGAGGACACGTCGGAGACCTGCCCGGTCCGCACGAACACCAAGTTCGACACGGCCCGCAACTTCACCCACTTCATCAAGCCCGGCGACCGGCTCGTCAAGGTCGACGACACCTCCAGTGCCGCCGCCGTGAACCGCAAGGGCGACGGCGCGACGGTTGTGCACGTCAACAGCACCACTGCCGCGCGCACGGTCACGCTCGACCTGTCCAAGTTCGGCCGGGTGCGCGCCGGAGCCACCGTCACGCCCGTCGTGACCAGCGCCGGGGGCAGGCTGGAGCGGCACCGCGCCATCAAGGTCAGCGACAGGAAGGCCACCTTCGAGGTGCCCGCCCAGTCCGTGACCTCGTTCCTCGTCAAGGGCGTCTCCGGGGTCGCGAAGGACGCCGCCGAGCTCCAGCAGAACCACACGTACGAACTGACCGGCGTCCAGAGCGGCAAGAACCTCGCCGTCGACGGCAACGGCACCGGCCTGGTCATCAAGACCGCCGCGGACACCGCGGGCCAGCGGTGGCTGCTGCGCCAGATCAGCGGTGAGCCGGGCAACCAGCGGCGGTATGTGTTCACCGACCCGGCGGGAGAGGGGCGCCTTGCCGTCCGTGACGGCGCCCCGGTGGTCGAGCCCGACACCGGCCCCCGCCCCGAGGCCGCCCAGTGGGTCATGTCCACGACCGGTGACGGCACGTGGACCCTCGTCAACGCGGCCACCGGACGGCTCCTGGAAGTCGGCGGCCAGGCCACGCACGACGGAGCCGCCGTCACGACGTGGACACCGAACTCCGGCGCCAACCAGCGCTGGAAGCTGTCGGACACCGGCCGGCACTGACATGCGCTGAGCGATCACGCGTGCCACGATGAGATGTCCCGAGGGGCGCACCCAGGAGCTTGGGTGCGCCCCTCGTCATATGTGACGGTGGAGCAGCGGACAGGTCACAGACACAGGAGAGGTGGTCGCCTTGGTGGCAGTGGACGGGTTCACCGACCGGCTCGACTACCCGATGCTCGTGGTGACGGCGGCCGCCGACGACGGCACGCCCAAGGGCTGCCTGGTCGGCTTCGCCTCGCAGTGTTCGCTCAGCCCGACGCGCTTCGCGGTGTGGCTCTCCCGGGCGAACCACACGTACGAAACGGCCCGGCGTGCCGAATTCCTCGGGGTGCATCTGCTCAGGCGGGACGAGCACCACCTGGCGCGGACGTTCGGCGGCACCTGCGGCGCACGGTTCGACAAGTTCGCCGGCGTCCGCTGGGAGCCGGGCGCGGGAGGCGTTCCCGTGCTCACGGACTCCTGCTCCTGGTGGGTCGGCAGGGTGGAGCGGTACGCCGACTGGGGAGACCACGTGGGCTTCCATCTCACGCCCGTGGAGACGGGCGGGGACGCGTCACCGCACGAGAAGCTGCTGCGCCTGAGCGACGTCACCGACCTCGACCCCGGCCATCCGGGCTGATGCCGGCCGTGCGCCGCTCACTCCGCCACGCACAGGCAGAACGGGTGCCCCGCCGGGTCGGCGTAGACACGCCAGCCGCGTGCTCCGCCGTCGTCGTCGATGTCGAGGGCCCTCGCGCCGAGGGCGAGCACCTCGTCCTGCGCCCGGTCCAGGTCGGTGACGGTGAAGTCCAGATGCAGCTGCTGGGAGTCCGAGGCGCCCTGCGGCCACTTGGGCGGCCGGTGGTCCGGTGCGCGCTGGAAGGAGATCCGGTGGCCGCCGGGGGCGTGGAGGTCGTACCACTCCTCGTTGTACTGCCGGACCTCGCCGCCGAGCACGGCCTGGTAGAAGCGGGCCAGCGACGCGGGCTCGGGGCAGTCCAGCGCAACCAGCGTGTAGGTCGCGATCGGCATGGGCGGCTCTCCTCGCGGGTGACGGCGTGCGGGGCGGCTCGGACCGGCGGGCCGGTTCAGGTTTCCCGTCGCTTCACCGTAAGCCCGCCGCTTGTCCCGTGCCTCCCGCCGCACCCGCCCCCCGCTGCTTGGCCCCGGATCCGCAAACGCGCTGCTTGACCCGGAAATACCCGGCGCCGAGACTTAAACGCCCACCCCACCAGGAGGTACCGATGAAGATGCTGATCAACGTCGCGGAGACGGTCGTGGCGGACGCGCTGCGGGGCATGGCGGCCGCGCATCCCGATCTGACGATCGACGTCGAGAACCGCGTGATCGTGCGCAGGGACGCCCCCGTCGCCGGGAAGGTCGCCCTCGTCTCCGGAGGCGGATCGGGGCACGAGCCGCTGCACGGCGGGTTCGTGGGGCCGGGGATGCTGTCGGCCGCCTGTCCCGGCGAGGTGTTCACCTCGCCGGTGCCGGACCAGATGGTGCGGGCGGCCGCCGCCGTGGACAGCGGGGCCGGGGTGCTGTTCGTCGTGAAGAACTACACGGGTGACGTCCTCAACTTCGACATGGCCGCCGAGCTCGCCGAGGACGAGGGCATCCAGGTCGCCAAGGTCCTCGTCAACGACGACGTGGCGGTCACCGACAGCCTGTACACGGCCGGGCGGCGCGGCACCGGCGCGACGCTCTACGTGGAGAAGATCGCCGGGGCGGCGGCCGACGAGGGCATGCCCCTGGAGCGGGTCGAGGCGATCGCCCGGCAGGTGAACGAGAACGCACGGAGCTTCGGCGTCGCCCTGAGCCCTTGCTCCACGCCCGCCAAGGGCAGCCCGACCTTCGATCTGCCCACCGGCGAGCTGGAGTTGGGCGTCGGCATCCACGGCGAGCCCGGCCGTGAGCGGCGCCCGATGATGACGTCCAGCGAGATCGCGGACTTCGCCGTGGACGCCGTCCTGGAGGACCTCAACCCGCGCAATCCGGTGCTCGTGCTCGTGAACGGCATGGGCGCCACTCCCCTCCTGGAGCTGTACGGCTTCAACGCCGAGGTCCAGCGTGTGCTCGCCGAGCGCGGTGTCGTCGTCGCGCACACACTGGTCGGCAACTACGTCACTTCGCTGGACATGGCGGGCGCGTCCGTCACCCTGTGCCAGGTCGACGAGGAGCTGCTGCGCCTGTGGAACGCTCCGGTGCGCACCGCCGGGCTTCGCTGGGGCGTCTGATCCACCGGCCGCCCCGGCCTGCGACCGGGGTATCGGTACCCGACCGTTCTACCGCTGTTCTACCGCGCAAGGAGTTTTCGTGCTCGACGCCGCATTCTTCCGACACTGGCTGACCTCGGCCGCCGCTCTCGTCGACCGGGAGGCCGAGCGGCTCACCGAGCTCGACTCGCCGATCGGCGACGCCGACCACGGCAGCAATCTGCAGCGCGGGTTCGCCGCCGTGGTGACCACCCTGGAGAAGGAGGCGCCCGCCACGCCCGGCGCCGTGCTCACCCTGGCGGGACGGCAGCTGATCTCGACCGTGGGGGGCGCATCGGGGCCGCTCTACGGCACGCTGCTGCGGCGGACCGGCAAGGCTCTCGGTGATGCCGCCGAGGTCAGCGAGCAGCAGTTCGCCGACGCGCTGCGCACCGGCGTCGACGCGGTCAGCGCGCTCGGCGGTGCCGCTCCCGGCGACAAGACGATGCTGGACGCCCTCGCTCCCGCGGTCGACGCGCTCGGCGAGTCGTTCGGGGCGGCGCGCGCCGCCGCCAACGAAGGCGCGCTGGCCACGACGCCGTTGCAGGCGCGCAAGGGGCGGGCCAGCTATCTGGGTGAGCGCAGCATCGGGCACCAGGATCCCGGCGCGACATCCTCCGCGCTGCTCTTCGACGCGCTCGTTCAGACCGCGGAGGCCGGCCGTGAGTGACGACAAGCTGGTCGGCATCGTTCTGGTCTCGCACAGCGGCGCCGTCGCCGAGTCCGTCGCCGCGCTGGCCACGGGTCTCGCGGGCGGCGGGGCGACCGCGCCCGTGGCCGCGGCGGGCGGCACCGAGGACGGCGGCTTCGGCACGAGCTCGGAGCTCATCGCCCAAGCGGCCGCGAAGGTGGACCGCGGCGCGGGTGTCGCGATCCTCACCGACCTGGGCAGCGCGGTCCTCACGGTGAAGGCGCTGATCGCCGAGGGCGACGAGCTCCCGGATGGCGCCCGCCTGGTGGACGCCCCGTTCGTCGAGGGTGCGGTCGCCGCGGTCGTGGCCGCGTCGGCGGGCTCGGACGTCGTGGCCGTGGAGGCCGCGGCGGCGGACGCCTACTCCTACCGGAAGGTGTGAGGCCGGGCGCTCAGTTCTGGCTCAGGAACTGCCGGGCCAGCGCGTCACCCCGGGTGACCGCGGCCCGGTGGTTCTCGATGGGGGACGCCTTGGGTCCGTCGAAGACGAGGTAGGTGACGCCCGCAGCGGTGCCGCCCTTGCGGGGGTCGGGGCTGATGCCGAGCGACTTCGCCGCCGCGTACGACGCCTCGCCGATGAGGTCGGTGGGGCCGGTGTCGCCGACGACGGCGTACAGAACCTTGTCCCGGTGGATCACGGCGGCCACCGAGCCGCCGGTGATGCCGTGCTTGGTGTGGTTCCAGCGGCTGCTCGCGCCCGGCACGACGATGTAGGGAAGGTACTCCGAGCTCAGCTGGCGGCCGTTGGACTCCTGGAACGCGGTGGTGTCCTGGAACAGCGGGTCCGTGCGCCGGTTGCAGGCCGTACTCGGCCGCCCGTCGCAGTCGATGTCCATGTCGGCGGTCCACAGCACCGCGCCGCGCTTGGCGCAGACGGGGATGTTCTCGGCGGCCCCGTCGTCCGTACGGTATTTGCCGCGCGAGACCTGTTTACAGGGCCCGGCGGCCTTGGCGAGGAGTGCGGCGGCGGAGACGGAGCCTTCTGCGTGTGTCCGGGACGCCCGGGAAGCCTCGGGCCGCGGCGGTGAACTCTGCCGGACCTGAGCCGAGTTGCCGTTCGTTTCGCTCCGCTGCCCGAACGCCGACGCGGACAGGGGCGCGGGGACGAGCAGGGCGGCTCCGGCGGCGAGGGCGAGCGCCGTGTTCCTGGTACGCACGAGAGGGACCTTTCCTGGAGGGCGGGGTCTGACGGCGGCCCGGTGGGACGAGCGGCGGCCTGCGGTCGGAAGTACATGACCAGACATCCCGGGCTGTTCCGGGTCGTACACCTCGGCCGCCGTCCGGCACCGGACGGCGCACGCGGCCCCCGTGACGTGCACACCCCTTGAGACGCACGCGCACACCCCTTGATGTGCACCCGACACCTGTGTCAAATAGGTCCGGACCAATGCCGCCCGAATGGAAGGCACGACCGTGCGACGGACCCCCCACCTGTCTGCCCTCCTCGCCCTCACCGCCTGCACCCTCACCGCCTGCTCCTGGGGCGGCGGCCAGGACGCGAAGGACGTACAGCCGCCGACCGCCCCGCGCGGCCTCACCGTCCAGGCGGGCAGCGCCACCACCGCGCACGTCATGTGGAACCAGGCCACGGACGACACCGGGGTCACCGGCTACGACGTGTACCGGGGCGCCACCAGGGTCGAGCGCGTGCCGGGCAGCAAGCACATGGTGGACGTCGTCGGCCTCAAGCCCGCCACGGACTACACCTTCACCGTCCGGGCCCGCGACGCCGAGGGAAACGTCGGCCCGGCCGGAAAGAAGCTGACGGTGACCACACCCGCGGCGGCCGCCGCGGACCACGAACCGCCCTCACGGCCCGGCTCCCCGCGGGGCGCGGTCGAGGGAAGCCGGGCGGTGAGGCTGTCCTGGAACGCCTCGAAGGACGCCAAGGGCGTCGCCTCGTACGAGATCTACCAGGGCACATCGAAGATCCACAGCGTGGACGGCGGCGAGCGCGAGACCCTGGTCACCGGACTGCGGCCGGGCACGGCCTACCGCTTCACCGTCAAGGCGCTCGACGCGGCCGACAACGCGTCGCCCGCGAGCCGCGTCGTCCGCCTGACCACCGCGCCGGGCCGGGACGACGGCCGTGCCACGGCACCGGCGGACTTCCGCGCGAAGACCCGCAAGGCCGACGGGGCGTACTACATCGACCTGGCGTGGACGCCACCGCGCACGGGCGGCGCGGTGGCGGAGTACCAGATCCACCTCGACGGCAAGAACGCCACCTCCCTGGTGTTCGGCGGCACCGCTCCCCGCGACAAGGCCAGGCACAGCTTCTACGTGGGCAAGGAGCCGGGTGACACGCACCGCGTGAAACTCCGGGCCAAGCTGCCCGACGGGACCTGGGGCGGCTGGTCCGCCGAACGGCAGGTCACCACCGGCTGACGCCCGTGACGACGGGCAGGCCGCCGGTCCTGTCCGCCGTACGAAGGATTCCGTCACCTGCCCGGTCGCCGTCCGCATGCGGCCCCGGCGGATGGCACGTTGGCTCGTCGGCAGGTAGCACGGGCGCTCCCCGACCCCCGGCGGCGCATGGGATGTACCGCCTCCCGTGCCGCCGGAGGGCAGACTCATGCGCACCAACCAGATATTCGTCCGCTCCGGCCTGACCGTCGCCGCCGCGGCCGCGCTTCCGCTGGTACTGACCGCCCCGTCGGCGTCCGCCGCCGAGGGAATCTCGGTGAGCACCAGGGGATCGACGGTCACGGTCACCACACAGGCCTGCCCCGACGGAGGCAATGCCGCACTGATGAGCAACGGCCAGGCCAGCTTCGCCCAGGGCAGGCAAGTGCCCCTGTCGGGCGGCAGCGCCTCCTGGCAGAACGTCAGCAGCGGCAGGCACACGGTGGCCGTGATCTGCGAGGACGGCACAACGGCCGGGTCCCAGACGGTCACCGTCGGGGCCTCGCCGACCACCTCGTCCACGACCTCGCCCGCGCGCGGCGTGCGGGGCGGTCTCGGCGGCGGCAGCGAGGACCGGGGCACGATCACCCTCGTCG
>NZ_JBNNJZ010000272.1:0-10851 GCF_050270335.1 Streptomyces sp. NPDC059900 | reverse complement strand
GACAGCCCCTGCACCCTGAGCACGGTCGCCGACTTCGTACCGGCGATGGACGCCGCTCTGGGCAAGGGCACCGACCGGCCGGGCCTGAGCGTCGACGTGCGGGTCGTTCCCTCGCGCGGCGCCTATGCGCCGGGCCGGGACACGCCCCGCTATGAGGCGGGCGGCGGGCCGCGCTGCTACCCCGTCCCCTACACGGGCGGCTCGTACGACGCGAAGCAGAGCACGGCCACCACCCTGAGCGGGGTGTCCGGCGGGCTCGGTGTGGCCAACTCGCCCCAGGAGAACGACCTTGTCACCGAACTGCTCTCCGCACCGGACACCGCGCGGCGCGGCCCCCTGCCCGACTGGTCCAGCGTGCTCGTCGGACCGGCCTTCCGCGGGGCGGAGGTGAAGCTGAAGTGAGCGGACAGCGCAGCCTGACCGGACCCGCCGTCAAATCGCTGATCTTCATCGTGGTGACCGCCCTGGCCACCACCGTGCTCGCGCTGAGCGTCGCGGGCTCCGACGTCGGAGGGACCCGCAGCTACAAGGCCTGGTTCACCGATGCCACCGGCCTCAACGAGGGCGACTCGGTGCGGGTCGCCGGGGTCAAGGTGGGCCAGGTGTCGTCGATCGAGATCGTCCAACGCCGTTACGCGCAGGTCGAGTTCACGCTGGAGGGGGAGCGGCGGATGCCCGCCTCCGCGACGGCGTCCATCAAGTACCTGAACATGCTCGGGCAGCGCTTCGTCGATCTGCGCCGCGGCGCCGGACCGGTGGGCCGCACCCTGGAGCCGGGGCAGACCATCCCGCTGAGCCGCACCACGCCGGCCCTCGACCTGACCCAGCTCTTCAACGGGTTCCAGCCGCTGATGCAAGGGCTCTCCCCGCAGGACACCAATGAGCTCGCGGGATCGATCGTGCAGGTCCTCCAGGGCGAGGGCGGCACGGTCGAGAGCCTGCTTGCGACCGTCGGGTCGCTGACCACCACGGTCGCCGCCAAGGACCGGGTGATCGGGGAGGTCATCAGCAATCTCAACCGCGTCCTCAAAGCGGTCAACACCCGGCAGAAGGGCTTCACCGAACTCATCGGCACGGTCGAGAAGCTGGTCTCCGGGTTCGCCGACGACCGCAAGACCGTCGGGCGGTCCGTCGACTCGCTGGCCACGCTCAGCGTCAGTACGGCGGATCTGTTCGGCAAGAGCCGGGCGCCCCTGAAGGACGGCATCCGCGATCTGGGACGGGTGTCCAAGACGCTTGCCGACAACGAGCCCCTGGTCGAGAACTTCCTGGAGAAGACACCGCAGAAGATGGCCGCCGTCTCCCGGATGGCCTCCTACGGCTCCTGGCTGAACCTCTACCTCTGCGAAGCGAAGGTCAGCGGTGTCTCGACGTACGACGGCAGCCCGCCGCCGACCGGACTCGCGATCAAGGATGCGAGGTGTCGCGCATGAAGCGCCCCGGCACGAAGCGGACGGGCCGGCGACTGCCCCGATTGCGCCGCCCCCGCATCAAACCGGTCAACGAGCGCAACCCGGTGGCCGTCGCCCTGGCCGGGCTCCTTGCCATGACCCTCATCGGGCTGCTCGCCTACAACGCCGAATCGCTGCCCGTGATCGGCGACGGCACCCGCTACACCGCCGACTTCAGGGACTCGGTGGGGCTCAAGGCGGGCGACGAGGTGCGGATCGCCGGCGTACGGGTCGGCAAGGTCGAGGACGTCGCCCTGGACGGCCCCAAGGTGAAGGTCACCTTCGAGGTGAAGGACGCCTGGATCGGTGACCGCAGCACCATCGGCATCGCGATCAAGACCCTCCTGGGCGCCAAATACCTCGCGGTCGATCCGCTCGGCAGCCGCAGGCAGGACCCCGGCAAGCGCATCCCGACCCGGCGCACCACATCGCCGTACGACGTGATGGAGGCCTTCAACGGCCTGAGCCGCACGACCGGCGCGCTGGACGAGGACCAGCTCGCCAAGAGCTTCAAGGCCGTCTCCGGAGCCTTCAAGGACACTCCGCCGCACGTCCGCAAGGCCATGAAGGGCCTGTCCGCGCTCTCCAGGACGGTCTCCACGCGCAACGACGAACTGTCCGAACTCCTCGACGGATCAGCCCAGTTCACCACCTCCGTGAGCAGCAAGAAGACCCAGTTCGAGCGGCTGCTCGACAACGGCAACCTGCTCCTCGAAGAGGTCCGGCACCGCCGCAAGTCCATCCACGCGCTGCTCACCGGAGCCCGCGACCTCGGCACCGAGATCAGCGGCCTCGTCGACGACAACGAACGCCGGCTGGGGCCCGCGCTCGCCGCCCTCGACCGGGTCACCGGCGTCCTGAGCAAGAACCAGAAGAACCTCGACAAGGCCCTCGCCGCCGCCGGACCGTACTACCGGCTCGTCGGCAACACCCTGGGCAACGGGCGCTGGATGGACGGCTACCTGTGCGGGCTTGTCCCCGAGGACTATCTGCCCGCGGGCACCGGCCCGGACAGCGGATGCATGCCGCCGAAGCAGAGAGGCGGACGCTGATGGCCCGCACACAAACAGAGGCCCGCACCCAAGCGGCGGCGCGCGCACACAAAGCCGCGAGACCCGGCCTCGGCGAGCGCATCGCGGATGCGACCGGCGCCCTGTGGGGCGGACGGCTCGTGGCCATCCTCGTCGTCCTCGCGCTCCTTGTCGCGGGCGGGATCGCCGGCGTGACGGCCCTGGCGCGCGGCGGGGACGGCAAACACATCACCGCCTACTTCGACCGGGCCGTCGCCGTCCACGAGGGCTCCGACCTCCGGGTCCTCGGGGTCCGTGTCGGCAGCGTCGGCGAGATCCGGCCGCAGGGCAAACAGGTACGGGTGCGGCTCACCCTCGACGAAGGGGTCAAGGTACCCGCCCATGTACAGGCCGTCGTGGTCGCCCCCAGCGTGGTGTCGGGGCGCTTCGTGCAGCTGAGCCCCGCCTACAGCAGCGGCCCGCAGATCCGCGACGGGGACGTCATCAGCGCCGAGCACACCGCGACCCCCGTCGAGGTCGACGAACTCCTCAAGAGCGTCACCGAGTTGAGCGATGCCCTTGGCCCCGACGGCGCGAACAAGGACGGCGCCCTGGCCGGGCTCGTCGAGACCGGAGCGAAGAACCTCGACGGCAACGGCAAGGACATCGGCGACACCATCCACCAGCTCGGCGGCGCCTCCGCCGTCCTCAACGGCAACAGCGGCGACCTCGTCAAGACCGTCGAGCAGCTGCAGGAGTTCATCAGCATGCTCAAGCGCAAGGACGGCAAAGTGGCCCGCGCCGAGAAGCAGTTGTCCGAAGTCGCGGGCTTCCTCGCCGCGGACAAGGACGACCTCGCCGGCGCCCTCAAAGAGCTCGGTACGGCACTCGGCCAGGTCAAGGGCTTCATCAGCGACAACCGCGGCCGCCTGAAGTCGAACGTGGACAAGCTGGCGGGCATCACCCGCGCCGTCGTCGAACAGCGTGCCTCGGTCGCCGAGGCCCTGGACGTCCTGCCGCTGGCCGCCGCCAACCTCGACCAGGCGTACAACCCCCGCACCCGCACCATCGACGGCCGCGCCAACATCAACGAACTGGCCGGGGCGAGCGGCACCAGGAGCGCCGCCGCCGGGGATCTCGTGGCCGTCCCCGAGGAACGGGTCAAGAACCTGCCCGTGCTGCCGCTGCCCGCGGTCGGCACCGTGTACGGCTCGGCCAAGAGCGCCGGGGGAGGCCGGCCATGAAGCGCCGCACCGCACGCATCGCGATGGGCCTCTCCCTCACCGTGACCCTCGCAGGGCTGGTCCTGGGCGCCGGCGGCCTGCCGGACTTCGACGGCCTTGAGGACCTGCCGCTGCCCGGCGGCGCCGACCTCGGCGACCATCCGTACGAGATCACCGCGGAGTTCCGTGACGTCGTCAGCCTCTTCCCGCACTCCGCCGTCAAGGTCAACGACGTCGACGTCGGCCGCGTGACCCGGATATCCCTCGCCGACAACGGCTGGGCCGCCCGCGTCACCCTCAAGGTCAACGGCGGCGTACGACTGCCCGCCAACGCCTACGCCAACCTGGAGCAGTCAAGCATCCTGGGCGAGAAGTACGTCCAACTCGTCGCCCCCAAGGACATGCGCGCCCGCCCCGACCTCCAGGACACCGAGACCGGCACCAAGGCGGCGTACGCCGCAAACCAGGGCCGGCTGCGCGACGGGGACGTCATCCCGCTCGACCGCACCAACCGCAACCCCGAGATCGAGGAGGTCTTCGGCGCCCTGTCGATGGTCCTCAGCGGTGGCGGCGTTCAGCAGATCCAGACCATCTCCCGCGAACTCAACAAGGCCATCGGCGGCAAGGAGGGCGACGTCCGCTCCGTGCTGCGGCAGATCAACACCACCGCGAAGAGCCTGGACAAGAACAAGAAACACATCACCGCCGCCCTCGACGGCATGAACCGGCTCTCCACCACCCTCGCCACCCGCGACCGCAAGATCGGCGAGATCCTGCGCGACCTGCCGCCCGGCCTGAAAGTCCTCAGCGACCAGCGCTCCTCCCTCGTCGGCATGCTGCGCGCCCTGGACTCGCTCTCCACGGTCGCCGTCGACACCGTCGACCGCACCAAGGACGACCTCGTGGCCGACCTCAAGGCCCTGGCCCCGGTCCTGAAGAACCTTGCCGACTCGGGCGCAGACCTGCCCGAATCGCTACAGGTGATGTTCACCTATCCGTTCACGGACGAGGTGCTCACCGGAGTCAAGGGCGACTACCTCAACGTCTACCTGAAGATCGCCGCGGCCCCCGGCACGGAGATCGTGCCACCGGTCCGCGGGGGCGGCACCACCACGCGCTCGTCCCTGCCGCTGCCCGCGGTCACCGGAACCTCAGGAGGCGACTCCTAGTGCTCACCCGCTCCACTCATCTCAAGAACATCGCCTTCCTCGTGCTCGGCGTGTTCGTCCTCGCCTACATCGCGACGACGTACGCCGACCTCGGACGGTACGTGGGCGCCCGCGACTACTACACGGTAAAGGTCCAGCTCGCCCGGACCGGCGGCCTGTTCAGCCACGGAAACGTCACCTACCGGGGCGTCGACGTCGGACGCGTGGAAGCCGTCGAGCTGACCCCCGACGGAGTCGAGGCCCGCGTCCGCATCAACGACTCCGCGCCGAAGATCCCCAGCGACCTGGAGGCGAAGGTCGCCAACCTCTCGGCGGTCGGCGAGCAGTACCTCGATCTGAGCCCGCGCACCGACGGCGGCCCCTACCTGGCCGACGGTTCGGTGGTGCCCCGCGGAGCCACGCACACGCCCGCGCCGGTCACCGACGTACTGACCAGCGTCGACCGGCTCGCCTCCTCGGTGGACACCGCCGCGCTGCGCACGGTCGTCGACGAACTCGGCAAGAGCTTCGAGGGACGCGGACAGGACCTGCAGATCCTCATCGACACCAGCAGCGAATTCATCCGGGCGGCCAAGAAGTCCCTGCCCGCCACCACCAGACTCCTCATCGACGGCGAGACCGTGCTGCGCACCCAGAACGAGCAGTCCGCCGCCCTGAAGTCCTTCGCGAGCGGCACCGCCGAACTGGCCGCCCAGCTCAAGAAGTCCGACCCCGACCTGCGCCGCCTCATCGCGCAGACCCCGCAGGCCGCAACGCAGTTCACCGCGCTGCTGCAAGACACCGACCCCGGTCTGAGCGTCGTGCTCGCCAACCTCGTCACCACCTCCGAGCTCCTGGTGACCCGTCAGCGCGGCACCCGCGAACTGATGGTGCGCATCCCGCAGGTCGCCTCCACCGGAGCGACCGCCATCGGCCCCGACGGAGTGCGCTTCGGCATGGTCACCACCTTCTTCAAGCCGCTGCCCTGCACCGCCGGATACGGCGGCACCACCTACCGCAACGGCCTGGACACCTCACCGGCACCCGCCAACACCAAGGCCGCCTGCACCGCGGGACCCGGCAGCGGCCAGAACGTACGCGGCTCGGGCAACGCGCCGCGCGGCGGCGTCCCCGAGCCCGCCAGGCCCGGCTCGGGCGGCCCCGGACAGAGCCAGTCGGCGGCCGAGGGCCCGGACGACCTGGGCGGGCTGCTCGGGATGGGGGAGTCATGAGCGAGGGGAAAGTCATGCGGCGACGGAGCGCATGGGCGGCCGCACTGCTGGCGGGGGCGCTGTTCTGCGGCATCTCGGGATGGACGTACGCGCACACGCGGGCCGACGACGACCTGGCCTACGCCCGTGAGCGCGACAGTGCCCTGGACGCCGCCCGCCAGCACATCGCCGTGCTCAACACCATGGACGGCGAACACGTACGGGCCTCGCTGCGTGCCTGGACCAAGGCGGCTGACGGGCCGCTGGCGGACGAGCTGCGGCGCACCGGCGACGACAGCGCCAAGGTCCTCGAACAGGAGGGCACAAGCACCCGCGGCACCGTCACCGACGCCGCGGTCATCGCCCTGGACACCCGCGCGGGCACGGCGAAGGTCATCGCCACCGTCCGCGTCGAGGTGACCGAACGCACCGGCAAGTCGACCACCGACCGCAAACGCTTCGAGGCGGGTCTCGACGACACGGAGGCGGGCTGGAAGCTCAGCTCGCTCAGCGCGGTCCCGGTCGCGGCGGAATGAGAGGGCGCAGCGGAATGAGGGGATGCAGATGAGCGCCGGACTGAAACCCCAGCGCGCGGCAGAGGCCGACCCGGACGGCACGGATGCGGAAACGGACGACGAGGCGCGGCCGGCGTCCCGTCGCCGCGCGGGCCGCAGGAGCCGCACGCTGCTCGCCCTCGTGCTGGCCGCGCTGCTCCTGACCGGCGGCACACTCCTGGTGCTCACCGACCGGACCGCCGACGCACCGGGTGCCGACAACCGGGCGCTGACCGACAGCGAGCGGACCCGCCGGGTCATCGCGGACATCAGCGACGCACTGACCACGGTCTTCACCTACACGCCCGACGACCTGGCCACCACCGAGCGGCGCGCGCACGACGTGCTGCGGGGCAAGGCGGCCAAGGACTACCGGGCCCTGTTCGGCAAACTCCGCCGGCAGGCCGCCGAGCAGAAGTTGTCGCTCACCACTCAGGTGGTGCGGGCCGGAGCCGTCGAACTCACCGGCGACACGGCGCAGCTCCTCGTCTTCCTCGACCAGCGGGCCAAGCGCAAAGGCGCCAAGGCGACCACCGCGGCCGCCCAGCTCTCGATCACCGCGCGCCTGCACGACGGCCACTGGACGATCACCGACATCAAGGCCCGCTAGGGCACCACCGGAGACAGACATGGCACGTACGACATCCCGGCACCGTACGAAACTCATCCTCGCCGCCGCCGCGGCGGCGGCCCTGGCCCTGGGCTTCGCCGCCCTGACGGGCTCGTCGTGGTACGCGGCGGCCCACGACGACTCCGCGCGTTTCGCGCAGACCCGTGACGAGGTCCTCGCGGCGGGCGAACAGGCCGCCCTGAACATGAACACCCTCGACCACCGTGACCTCGAACGCGGCCTCGACGCCTGGGAACAGTCCGCCACCGGAAGCCTCCTCGACGAACTGCGCAAGGGCAGGCCCGAGTTCGAGAAACAGGTGCGGACCGCGCGCACGGTCACCACGGCCGAGGTCCTTTCGGGCGCCGTGACCGAACTGGACGAGCGCGAGGGCTGGGCAGGAGTCCTGATCGCGATGCGGATCACCGTCGACCCGCCGAAGAAGAAGCCGAGCACCAAGGAGAGCCGGCTGCTGGGCGAGCTCACCCGCACCGGCGACGGCTGGAAGCTGAGCGGGCTCGGCCAGGCCCCCGCGGGCGAGACGACCACCGACACTCCGTCCGACTGAGGGGCCGATCCATGTCGACGACACGCCATATGGTCAACCGGCAGCGGCGCCTTGCCGCGGTCAAGGCCCGTGAGACACCTGAGCCCGCACCGCGAGCCCCGCGCCCGCGCCCGAAACCCCGGGAAAAGCCTGCCGGAACCGCAAGCAGATCCATGCCCTGGACCCTGTTGCTCGCGCTGCTGGCCGTACTGGCCGCGGCCTTCGCCGTGTTCGCCCACACCCGGGCCGAGGGCGAGCGCGACCTGCCCGCCCTGCGCAACGCGGCCCTGACCGACACGGCCCGCACCAGCGAGGTCAAGGGCACGGTCGGCCAGGCCGTCGACGCCGTCTTCTCCTACGACCACACGGACCCGGGCCGGACCGACAAGGCCGCGGACAAGTACCTCACCGGCAAGGCGGTCGGCCAGCACCGGGAGATGCTCGCGCAGGTCCGCGCCAGGGGCGACCGGCAGAAGCTCGTCCTCAGCACCACCGTCACGCACAGCGGAGTCGAGGTCATCAACGGCGGCAGGGCCCGGGTCCTGGTGTTCGCCGACCAGAGCAACACCAGTACCGCCAAGGGAGGTTCGGCCACCCACGCGGCAGCGATGTTCGCCGTGGACGTGGTCCACCGGGGCGGTACCTGGCAGATCGCGAACATCGACACGTTCAGCCGATGAAGGGGAGTCAGCCATGAGGAACACGAGACGCAAGCGGCGCACGACCGCGCTCCTGTCCGCCGCCCTCGGGGTCGCGGTCGCGGCGACGATCTCCGGGTGCAGTTCACGCGTCGACGACGGCCCGCAGGTCGACTGGGCCTCGGACGTCTGCGACAGCGTGCAGGACGTCGGGTCCGAGCTGACGCTTCCCGCCGCGGACCGCAAGGACGCCAAGAAGTACCACGCGGAGGTCGTCACCTTCATGGAAGCGCTCGACCGGCAACTCGGCGCGCTGGACAAGAAGATGCGGCAGGACGGCGCACCGCCGGTCGACGGCGGAGACGCCGCGTACAAGAAGGCGCTCAAGAACCTTCGCGGCGCCCGCACCAGCCTCGCCGGCACCACATCGCAGCTCAAGAAAGCCAAGGTGACCGACGAGAAGTCCCTGAAGGCGGCCCTGAAGAAGGCCGGCGAGGGCATGGACAAGGCGGGCGGCTACCAGGGCCCCGCCCATGACTTCCAGGCCGATCCCACGCTCAAGCAGGCCTTCGACAAGGCTCCGGAGTGCGAGAACCTACCCGGTGTCGGACCCTCTGCACCGTCGGCCGGGTAAGGGCGGGCGCACCCGTGGACGGCACGGACGGCACGGTTGGCGGGGGCGGCGCAGACCTCACGGATCGCGGGGACGGCGCGGGCGATAGGGGCCGCAGCGTCGAGCCGCCCGACCCGCCCCGCGCCAACATCCATCTGGAGGTTCGCAGTTGGCGCGCGGACCGACCCGGCCGGTGGATCGACCTCACCGCCCGTGACATCGCCGCACACCGAGGCAACCCGCTGCCGAGCCGGGAGGACCAGACCGTCCTGCGCAAGGCGGTCAGCGCCCATCTCGCGGGCTCGCCGCACACCCAGCTGCGGGCTCCGCTGACCCCCGCGGCGCAGTATCTGCGCAACGCCGTCGTCGTACGCCTCGAAGACCTCGGAGAGCCCCGCCCGGACGCCGTAGAGCTGCGCCTGCGCACCCTGCCCATCGCCCCGCCCGGCCGTCCCGCCCCGGCCGCGAGCAGCCGGCCCCTGGGCACCTGGGAGGTGGTCCCGTGACGCTGCGCCAGGCCCCCGGCCCGGGCGCCGCCGTGACCGAGGACGGCACCCGGCGCATACGGGTCCGCCTGCGCGCCGCCACCCTCACACCCCTGGGGCTGTACGGCGCCGCGGTCCTGCGCATCGGAGTCTCGGGCCTCTTCCTGCTGGGCCTGCTCCGCGAGGCGGGCCACGCGGACCGCCTCTGGGGGCCCGGATCCCCGTACACCCCCGAACTCTTCCGCGCCTCGGTGCAGGCGCAGGGCGCGGACGGCCGCCTGTCCTGGTGGTACACCTGGCCGGGCACGCAGAGTCCCGACTACTTCTGGGCCGCCTATGTGCTGGCCGTCGTGGTCAGTGTGCTGTACCTGCTGGGCTGGCACACCCGCCTCATGGCGGTCCTCTTCGCCTTCGTCGTCGCGGGCTTCTACATGCGTTCGGCGGTCGCCGCCAGCGGGTTCGAGCTGCTGAGCCTGCTGTTCGCCAACTACCTGGTGTTGTGCGCGTCGGGCCGCCGCTGGTCCCTGGACGCCCGCCGCGCCGCGCGAGCGAATCCCGCACCCGCGAGCCCGTACGAGGAACTGCGCCGCCGCGTCGTCACCGTCCTGCACAACGCGGGCATGGCACTGATCGCCTTCCAGGTGATGGTGGTCTACGGCACCGCGGCCCTCTACAAGCTGCGCGGCACATCATGGCGGGACGGCAGCGCGCTGCACTACGCCTTGCGCCTGGACGACTTCGCGACCTTCCCTGAGCTCTCCGACTGGCTGGCGGACCAGGGAAGCGTCCTTGCGCTGCTCGCCTATGTCACCGTCGCCTCCCAGCTGTTGTTCCCCGTGCTCGTGTTCATCCCGCGGCTCAAGTACGCGGTCCTGGTCGTGATGCTCGGCACGCATCTGGGGATCGGCCTGCTGATGGCGCTGCCGATGTTCTCGGCGATCACCGTCGTGGGGGACCTGGTGTTCCTGCCGACGTCGTTCTGGCTGGGGGCGGCCCGGATGCTGCGCTCAGCGCGCTCGCGCGGCCGGTAAATCGGTGGAGACGGCACACCGGGGAGGTCTATGCTCACCGGCTCAAGATCCATGCGTGCGAACGAGGTGTATTGATGACGGTCCGAGCCACGACTGCCGACTCCGGTCGGCCGTCTCCCGCGAATGCCATGACCTCATCGAACCGAAGGAACACCTCTCGTGGATCTTCCACGCATCTTCACCATTCGCGAAAGTAGCCACCGCCTCCACAACCCGATCACCCCCGGCAAGCTCGCCGCCCTGGGCCAGGCGCTGCACCTGGCGCCCGGGACGCGCGTGCTCGACCTCGCCAGCGGATCGGGCGAGATGCTCTGCACCTGGGCCCGTGAC
>NZ_JBNNJZ010000271.1:0-10861 GCF_050270335.1 Streptomyces sp. NPDC059900 | reverse complement strand
TGACCGTGCTCTCCAGTGCGACTGGAGGCTGTTATGGGAGAGTTCTTGCGGATCTGCCGTCCTCCGGCGCCCGGGGCGCCTATGGTCGGGCCGCGTTTGTCAGACCCCCTCGGTACGGTCTGCGTATGAGAGCTAAGGGAACCTTCACGGTCACAGCGTTCGTCCCGACTGAGCTGAAGCCCGAGCCTGCCGTGTCCACTGGGCTGCCGGTAGGCGTCGCGACGATGGAGAAGCACTTCGAGGGAGAGGTCGTGGGGCGTTCCGCGACCCTGTTCACTGCCGCGTTCGACCAGTCGGCCGGCGTCGGCACGTATGTGGCCATGGAGTCATTCGAAGGCTCGCTGCAGGGACGGGAGGGGGCCTGCAACTTCGTGCACTCGGCGACGACATCCGGTAGCGACCGCACAGCGGAATTCTTCACCATCGTGCCTTCGAGCGGCACCGGCGAGCTGGAGGGGATATCCGGGGCCGGGGGGATAGCCGTTGATGCTGACGGCACGCACCGCATCTGGTTCGACTACCAACTCGGCTGAAATCGCTGGTCCCTTGCCGGCCGTCGGTGACGTTTGAACGATGGCCCGGAAATGATCATCCGCAGGGGGTTCCGCGGACGGGAACACGGCCTTCGTCTGACCGTCAGGCCGCGGGTGACGGCATCGGCTCGGTATGGTCCCCCTCGACCCGGTACGGGCGCAGCGGGCGGTCGGGCGGTCGGGCGGTGACCGGCGGTTGTGCTGGAACTCGTCGAGTGATCTCGGGTACTCCGGGCGGGCCTGTACCGCGGCGCCGCTGGCCCCTCGATCGAGGTGGAGGACGTGGCGACCCTCTTCACTGACAGCTGGGTGCGTCTATTCGGTGCTGACCATCAGGAGGTAACGGGTGCGACCTGCGGCGGGGCGCCCATGCAAGTGCGCCGGGTCGGTACCGTCGCGGGCGGCACCCGGACGCTGTACTCGCTGTGGTTCCCGGACTACACCAAGGGCAGCGTCGTGCTGTCGCTGGCCCACGACGGCACGGCTTCCAGGGCCTCGTTCTCGCTCGGAGACGCCGGCGACCGCACCTGTAGAGCGGGCTCCTGACCTGCCGGCCGGGGCGGGTTGGACGTGCTGCACCTCAAGTGGCCAGAGCGTGAGTGGTGGGCATCATGCCGTGTCGGCCCCGGGGGCGTTCCAGCGTGCCCTCGATGTTGACCCCGTGGGCCGCCATCTCACTAGCCGCTCATGGCACCAGCGCACGTCACGGACCTCGGCCTCTGCTGGAGCTCACGGGGCTCTGGCGCGCCAAGAGGTCACCGTGCAATGGGCTCGCACCGCCAACACCAACGAGTGATCAAGCAGCGAGTGTTGACGGCGGTGGCGGCCACGAAGGCGCCGGGCGCTGTGCGATCTACTGCGAGGCATCTGGTCTCCGGGGCCAACCGGCCGTGTTGAGGGGCAGGTTGCGAGCCGAGCGCAAGCGGTGTGAGCAGTCGTATGCCCCGGGAAAGAGCGCGTGCCATGCGCTAGGGGGCTGTGCCCGGTGACGGCCCTGCCTATTTCGTCGGCCGACTGCATATGGACACGCGTGCGGGGCAGAAGTAATTGCCAGAGTCCCCGGGCCCAGACCCCGCGCGGAGGCTCGTCCCCCACCAGCGAGCCGCGTTCTGTGCCCGGCGTCGGCTGCGGTGAAAGCAGCCACGGCGTATTACGCTGTCCGCCACACTGGTGGCGGCGGCAGTTCGCTGTGCATGTCGGCACACGCTGATGAGGCTGCCCCCATCAATGTTCTGGCGGCCCGTGCTCGGCCTGGGCGGCCCGCCTGGTGCCCTGGGTGTCGACGGTTACGGAATTGCTCGCCGTCACGGTCACAAGCCCCATGGGGACGGCGGCCGCGGGAGTTGAGAGACTCCCGTTATGGGATCTTGGGGAACCTTGGGGCCGGCGCTGTTGTCTCTGGCCGGTGTTGCACTCGGCGCTGGTGGGTCGATCTTTGGCCAGTACCTCGTTTCGCGAGCGAGCACCCGGCAGCTCGAAGTGCAGGAAACAGCCGCGCATCGCGCGGAGTTGAAGAACGCGGTCCTGAAGTTCCTCGGCATCGCGTCGCAGGTGGAAAAGGCATCTCTCGCAGGCCCGGTCAGTGATGGCATGGCAGACAATGTGGTGCTCGACCGACTCGTGGATGATCTGTGGCTTGCACAGGCGGAGATCGACCTGGCGGCCAGAAGCGAGCCCCTGCGAGGCTCTGCCTATCGTTATGCGTTCTGCCTGGTGCAGGCAGTCCGGGGCGAGATAACCAACTCCTCTGCGCTGCGCGGGCCGCAGGCGCAATTCATGGACGCTGCTTATGACGACATGTGGCCCGGCCACCGGCGGGCAACCGGGGATTCGGCCGCATTTCGGTGAGACGAATAGAGGGTTTCTTCCGCATATCTGGTGCTTCGATTGCTCTCTAGTTACTCACTCCGATGTGTTCTCTTCGGCTATGGGAGCACGGAGCCCGGGATCGAGAAACCGGGTCGTCGCGGCCTGCTCATCGTGTCTTCCTTCGTGGATACCCCTGCCTTTAGGCGGGGGAGGAATCGAAGCTCCCGCGTGGGCGGGGCAGGGTAAGCCGGTTCGCCCTCCGGGCAGATGACGCGGTCCGTCGGCTGGTCGGATACGTCCCGCGGCTTCTCGTGCGTCTTCGAGCCGCTGCTCCCAGGGGGCGCGGCAGCCGTGTGGTACACCCCCCGAAGTGCTGTGCCCCGAACGGGTTGATCGGGGCCGGTCGACGTCACTTCGCGTACGGGCTGGCGTTGAGCCGACCAAGGATCGCGACCAGCGCCAGAAAGACCAGCAGTTGATGGACGTCGCAGACCGGGTGACCGCCGTTTTGGTAAGGATGTACCGGCTTGCTCCGGAGTCGGTGCACCCCGACCAGCCGCTGCACCGGCTGCACATCGACTCCCTGGCCCTGGAGGAGCTGCGGCTGGTTCTCGAGGACGAACTGCACGTCGACCTGGACGATGTGCAGCTGACGTCGCGCAGCACCGTGCGCCAGCTGATGGACGCGGTGTGCGCCAAGGCGGCGGTGGCCTGATGGCGCAGCGCCACGGCTCCTGGGCCGCTGCGGTGACCGGTATCGGTCTGGTGACGGCGGCGGGACACAGCGCCAAGGAGACCTGGAGTGAAGTCACCACCGCCCGATCCCCCCGGGGCGTGCGCAGCCTGGCATCCCTGCGCGACCTGCCCTGTGACTTCATGTACACGGTGGACGGGCTCGACCTCGAGGAAAGACTCGGCCGGGCCACCTTGCTTCTGGACCGTTTCGCCCAGTTCGCCGTCATCGCGGCCCGCGAAGCCGTCGCCGACGCGGGGCTCGATCCCGAGACCTGGGACGGTGCCCGTGTCGCGGTCGTGGTGGGCACGGCGCACGGCGGCCTGCACTACTACGACGAGCAGCAGGCCGTTCTGAACGAGCGCGGGGCCCGCCGGGTCGCACCCAAGGTCGCGCCGCTGAGCATGCCCAACAATGCCACCGGCGGCATCTGCCAGGACCTCGGCGCACGCGGGCCGAGCCTGAAGGTCAGCACCGCCTGCGCCTCGGGCACCGACGCGATCGGCACCGCACTGGGCTGGCTGCGCGCCAACCGCTGCGACATCGCCGTGGCCGGCGGGGCAGAAGCCCTGCGCTCACCGATGATGTTCGCCAGCACCTGCCGGATGCGGGCGCTGTCCACCCGGGTGGACAACCCCGCCGCTGCCTGCCGGCCCTTCGATGCCGGGCGGGACGGCTTCGTCGTCGGCGAGGGCGCCGGACTGCTGGTCCTGGAACGCCCCGAGCACGCCCGGGCCCGCGGTGCCACCGTCCGCGCGCACCTGGCCGGGTACGGCTCCACCAGCGACGCGATGTCCCCGGTGGCCCCCGACGAGAGCGGACAGGGAATCGAGGCGGCCCTGCGGGCCGCACTGGCCGATGCCGAGGTCGCTGCCGGGGACATCGGCCACGTCAACGCCCACGGCACCTCCACGGTCATGAACGACCTCGTGGAAAGCGCGGCCCTGCACCGCGTCTTCGGCGACCGTCCGCTCGTCACGTCCACCAAGGCGATGACCGGACATGCCCTGGGCGCCACCGGCGGCATCGAAGCCGCCCTGACCGCTCTGGCGTTGGAGGAGCAGCTGGTGCCCCCGACAGTCAACCTGGAGGTGCAGGACCCGGACGTGCCGGTCGATGTGGTGGCCCGCACCGCCCGCCCCGCACGGCTTGCGTGCGCGGCAAGCTCGTCGCTCGGGTTCGGGGGCCACAACGCCGTACTCGTCCTCACCAGGGCCTGAGGCGGGGGAGAGGCGCATGCAATGCGTACGCACGTTGATCGTGGACGGCCTGTCCTGCAGCTATCGCCTGGTCTCTCCCACCGCCGCGCGGTCCGAACCGCTGATCGCGCTGGGCGGCGCCTTCCAGGGGATGTACGACTGGGTGCAGCTCGAAGACGCCCTGGCAGACGTGTCCTGCCTGCTCACCGCGGACCTGCCCGGCGCGGGCGACTCCGATGTGCCGCGCCCCGAGCACACCCTCACCCTGCTCGACGCGGCGCTGGACGCCATCGTCGATGACCTGCACGTACCGCGCGTCAACCTCTTCGGCTACTCCCACGGCGCGGTCCTGGCCTTCCGCTACGCCCAGCGCCGTCCCGGGCGCTGCGCCCGTCTCCTCTTGGGGGGTGTTCCCGCCCACCTCACCGATGCCTCCTTTGCCCGCTACCGCAAAGCCGGCGAACTGCTGGCGAACGGTGACACGGAGGGCTTCGTCGCGGCTGTCTCCGCGGAGATGTTCTGCCTGGACGACAGCCGCCGGGTCCACCGCCGCGATTTGGCTCTGCGCTCTTTCCGGCGCTCCCTGCTGCGGGTTGCCAGGCGGCCGCACGCCGAGTACATGCTGGCCCGCGCCCTGGGAACGCGCACTGCCCTCACCGGCGGGCTGGCGGGTGTGCCCACTCTGGTCTTCACCGGCGAGCACGACACCCTTACCCCGCCTGACCTGCAACGTGCGTTCGCCCAGACCATCGAGGGCAGCCGCTTCGTCACGATTCCCGACTGCGATCACATGCTGCTGATGGAACGGCCCGATGCGGTCGCCGGCTTGGCCAGGGCCTTCATCACCGACAGCCGGCTGCAGTTGGCTGATGGCGGGGCAGGGGCGGTCCTGAGGGACTGCTGGCCTCCGACGAGTGCGCCGGGAACGGACCGGGACGCGATCCCTGGTGGGGCCCTGGCCCGGTGACTGCCCGGGTCAGCCGGTCTTCTCCCTGCACGCGCGGCAATCGGCCCGGCCGCGATCTGGCGGCCTGCCCCCGGGGCGTGCGTGGCGGACCCGGGCACGGGGAGCCAGGGTTGGCGCGCAGCGCTCACATGTTCTTGGCCCCGGCCTTGATCGCCTCCCGGATACGCGTGTACGTACCGCAGCGGCAGATGTTGCGGATGCCGTCCAGGTCGTCGTCCGTGATCTCGCGGCCCTCCGCCCCGACCCTGCGCACCAGGGCGACCGCGGCCATGATCTGGCCGGGCTGGCAGTAGCCGCACTGCGCCACGTCCTGCTCCAGCCAGGCCTGCTGCATCGGATGCAGGGCGGCACCGACGGTGGCCGGGAGCCCTTCGATCGTGGTGACCTCGTCGCCCGGCCCCAGGTCCTTGACGGGGATGGCGCACGGGTTGGCGGCCTTGCCGTTGACGTGACTGGTGCAGGCCTTGCAGACGTTGATGCCGCAGCCGTACTTGGGGCCGGTGATGCCCAGCAGATCGCGCAGCACCCACAGCAGCCGCTCGTCGTCTGCCGCCTCGACCGTGACCTGCTCGCCGTTGACGCGGAATGTGTGCTCGGGCACGGGGCCTCTCCTTGGGGTGACCGGCAGCTCAGCGGACGTGGTCCAAGCCGTCGGTGGGGGACGCGGGGATGGGCGGAACGGTCGGTTTGGGGGTGAAGGAGAGCGTGCCGTGATTGATGGGGAAGGCGGTCGGCATCGTGCCCGTGGCCCTGCCGTAGGCGCAGGCGACCGCCGCCATCGACGCGGAGACCCCCAGTTCACCGGCGCCGCCCGGTTCCCCCGTGGTCGCCGGCATGACAATGATCTCCAGCTCGGGCGGGGTGTTCCACTGCCGGGTGTAGAAATAATTGTCCCAGCTCGCCTCCAAAAAGTAGCCGTCGCGCAGGTGCAGGCTGGAGGTGAGCGTCTGGGCGATCCCGTCCATCAGGCAGCCCGTCATCTGGGCCTCCAGGCCGCGCGGGTTGACGGCGAGACCGACGTCCACGGCCATGACGGCCTTGGTGACGCGTGGTCCGGCCACTGCGTCGCGGACGGGCCGGTTCACGGTCTCCGGCCGGCAGTCGATCTCCACCAGGACCGCGCTGACCGCGTGGTACTCGGAGTGGAAAGCGATGCCCTGCGCCATGCCCGCGGGCATGGCGCGGCCCCAGTTCCCGGCCTGTGCCACCGCATCGACGACGGCCCTGGAGCGGTCGTCCCTCAGGGCGTCACGGCGGAAGCGCAGCGGGTCCTTGCCCGTCTTGGCGGCGAGCCGGTCGACGACCAGCTCACGGGCGCAGGTGACGTCGGGCGAGTAGACGCCCCGCATGCTGCCGGTGTTGAAGCCCTTGTCGGTCTCCGCGAGCAGGCGGCTGTGGAGGCCGAAGTCGTAGGGCATGGACTGCGAGAGCTGGAAGAAGGTCTCGGAGAAGCCGATGTCGCCCACCGGGAGCTTCGCGGCCAGGGCGGTGAAGACCTCGCCGAGTCCATGACTGAGGTCGGTGGCGACGCTGGTGTGCCGCTGGCGGTAGCTGAGGACGGAGCCGCCCAGGTAGGTGGCTCTCACCCGGGAGGTGGCCATGGGGTGGGTACGTCCCTGGCGCGAGTCGTCGGCCCGGTGCCACATGAGCTTGACCGGCTTGCCGATCCGCTGCGAGATCTCGGCGGCCTCCAGGGCCGCGTCGAAGAAGAGCTTGCGGCCGAACGAGCCGCCGCTCTCGGTGACATGGACGGTGACCGCACCCGGCGGCAGCCCGAGCTTGGCCGCGAGGGCCTGCCGGGCCACGATCGGCGCCTTCAGGCCCGACCAGATCTCGGCGCGGTCGGACCGTACGTCGGCGATGGCGCAGTTGGTCTCCAGCGCGCTGTTGCTGCGGAAGTGGAAGGTGAAGGTCTCCTCCACCGACGGGGCCGGAGCGGGCAGCCCCAGGGAGAGTTCGGCGGCGCGCAGCTCCTTGAGCACCGACGCGTCCGACTTGCCCTCGGCGGTGCCGGCCTTCCACGTCACCCGCAGCGCCCGTACGGCATCGATGCACTGGCCGAACGTCCGGGCGCGTACCGCCACGCCGGTGGAGATTACGGCGACGTCGGTCACGCCGTGCATGGCGCGCACCTGGTCGAGATTGGTGACGGGCCCGGGCCTGCCGTTGAGGGTCGGCGGCCGGCACACCATGGTCGGCAGCGCATCCGGAACCTGGAGATCCATGGCGAACTTCTTGCGCCCGGTGACCGCGGCGAGTGCGTCGATGCGGTTGCGGGGCGTGCCGATGACGGTGAACTCGTCGCGTTCTTTGAGCTCCACCAGGACTTGGCGCGGTGTGGTGCTCGCCGCCTTCCCCGCGAGCTCGCCGATGCCGATGCTGCGGCCCGCGGTATCGGTGACGACGCCGGCCTTCAGGGTGAGGTCGGCGACCAGCGCGCCGAGTTCGATCGCCGCCGCCTCCAGCAGGCGGCCCCGCGCGGCGGCAGCCGCGACCCGCACCGGCGTGAAGGTGGAGATGGTGGTGTTCGATGCGCCGGTGAGCTGGTTGAACACGAGTTCCGGCCGGGCGTCGGCCAACGTGACCCGCACCCGGTCGAGCGGAACATCCAGCTCCTCCGCGATCAGCATCGCCGTCGACGTGGTGATGCCCTGGCCGACCTCGGCGCGCGGCAGATCGAACGACACGGTGCCGTCCGTGTGCACCACCACCTTGATCAGGTTCGCGGTGGGCCGGGCCGCCAGGGTCATCACGTCGTTCAGGTCGACGAGGTCGGTAACGTCCCCCGAGGGGATCCCGTCCGCCGCGGCCCCGGACGCGGTGCCCAGACCTGCGGCGGTCGCCAGGGTCGGCGCGGCCAGCACGTAGCCGAGGAACCGGCGCCGGCCGATGCCGCTCGCACCGGACGCGGCACCTGTCTTCTCCATACCTACGTACTCCTGCCTCTCGGGATCACCTTCGGGGCGTCAATGCCAGGCTCAGGAAGGGCGGTTGGCGTCCGGGAGCTCGATGCTGATCCTCTCGCCCTCGGAAAGGAAAACAAGCACGATCTTCCTGATGATCTCCTCGAGCGTCCAGGCCACGGCCGGAACCAGCGGCAGGGGGATCAGACCTTCACGAAACGCCACCAGAAGCGGCCACGCGGCCTCCACGGTCGCCTCCAGCGGCCTCGACTTCCGCAGCCCGATGTAGTCACCGATCTGCTCCCCGAGCGTGTACCGGGAGAACGCGGAGATCAGAGGACGCGTGGCGCCCGCGTCGAGCTCGGCGACGATGTCCAGCAGCACCTCGGTGAGCTTCTTGCCCTCGTCCGTCGGGCCGAGGACCGGGTCGAGGAGCTGTTTGGACTGGGCGTTGGCCGCAGCCCAGCTGGCCGGGATGAACTCGTCGCGCACGCCCAGCATGTGCGCGGTCACCTGCCACACATGCAGATACGCCTCGGACTCGGAGGCGCTGACGGGCACCTTCCACTCCAGGAGCTTGCGCATGACGAAGGTGGGCAGGCTGTGCCAGGTGACCATCACGTCCGCGAGGCTGATCGGAATCGTCTGGCCGCCGCTGGTGTCGGACCAGCCGGGCGACTGCGGCAGCAGGTACCGCACGGCGGCGTGCACCATCCGCGTCTTGACGGTGGTCACGATCATCTCGCCCGAGGGGCGGTAGGCGTCCAGGTCCCCGACGTCGTAGCCGAGTTTCGCCGTCTTGGAGATGCGGTCCTTCATGTCCGCACCGCCCTTGGAGTAGTAGACGGCGCGCGCCTCGCGGGGGATGGCGGTACTCATCAGACCGCTGCCCAGCCCGTACAGCGCACCGGCGTAGATGCCCTTCTTCGTGGTGAAACGGGCCGCGGCGTCGAGCTTGGACTGCACCGCCCAGGGCGGCAGTTCGCGCGCCTTGTCCATGAACGCCCGCACATCGCCCGGCATTCCCTCCGGCAGCGGCTGGTCGTTGCGCGTCCAGGTGCGCAGCAGTTCGTTGACCTTGGGGACATCACCGCGCTTGATGACGTCGGCGATCACGGGGTCGGCCTCGTCGTCCCAGACCCAGTGCGGATCGTTGCCCGTGCCCGAGCCGGCCACCGAGGCTCCCGGCGACCAGGTCCAGGGACTCTGCGCGCGGGCGGGCGAGGCGATGCCGAGCAGCCCGAGCGCGGTCATGGTGCCGCCCGCGAACAACATCTTGCGTCTGCTGAGTTCGTCCATATTCCTGAACTCCTTCTTGAGTTCCGCTGATGACATGGCGCATAGCGAGGGAAATGCCGAGGTGTTTCTCAACGCGTGCGGCCCCAACCGCCCGCTGGCCGCCGAGCCGGACGCCTTCGCGAGGCGGTAGCCCGGCGGCCCGGCAGTGCGTCAGCCGCGGTCGCCCCCGGTTCCCGGTGCCGACGCGTGCGCCGGCGTGGCGGCCCCGGGCGCAGCGCTCACCCTTGGCCGCCCGCACCGGGAGCAAGGCGGGCGGCGTGACGCGCTCGCCACAGCCGTCGGCGAGTTCGGTCGCCGGGGCGGCGAAGGCGGCCGCACCGCCCGGACAGCCGCTGCCGGGGCGTTCGCACAGGCGGGCAGGCAGGTCACAAGCGCTCGACCACGGTGGCGATGCCCATGCCGCCGCCGGCACAGAGACTGACGACGGCCCGGCGCGCGCAGCGACGTTCGAGTTCGTCCACGACGGCGTTGACGAGCATCGCTCCGGTGGCGCCGAGCGGATGCCCCATGGCGATCGCGCCGCCGTTCACGTTGATCTTGTCCCAGGACAGGCCGAGATCCTCGACGTAGCGCAGGACCACGGACGCGAAGGCCTCGTTGATCTCGAAGAGGTCGATGTCCGCCACCGTCAGGCCGGCGAGATCCAGTGCCTTCCGGGTGGCGGGGGCGGGACCGGTGAGCATGATCGTCGGATCCGCTCCGCTGAGCGCGGTGGAGACGATGCGCGCCCGAGGGGCCAGGCCCAGTTCGCCCCCGGCCTGTTCCGAGCCGATCAGGACGAGCGCGGCACCGTCGGCGATGGCGGAGGAGTTGCCGGGGGTGTGGACGTGCTCGATGCGCTCGACCCGGGGATACTTCTGCAGCACCATCGCGTCGAAGCCGCCGCGGGCACCGGTGCCCGCGAACGAGGGCGCCAGCCAGCCGAGCGTCGCCAACCTCGTGTCCGGGCGCGGGGGTTCGTCCTGCTCCAGCACGATGACCCCGCTACGGCCCCTGACCGGCACGACCGACTTGGCGAAGTACCCGCCGGACCAGGCGGCGGCCGCCCGGTTCTGCGAGCGCACGGCGAACGTGTCGACGTCCTCCCGGGTGAAGCCGCCGAGGGTTGCGATCAGATCGGCGCCGATGCCCTGCGGGACAACGCGCAGGTCGTAAGCGATTGCCGGGGCGTCGGCCATCGGGCAGCCGTCGCTTTCCATCGGGACCCGCGACATCGATTCGACGCCCCCCGCCAGCACCAGGTGCTCCCACCCCGAACGGATCGTCTGCGCGGCGAAGTTGACTGCTTCGAGCCCTGAGGCGCCCAGCCGATTGAGCTGGACTCCGGTCACGTGGTCGGGCAGTCCCGCGGCGAGGGCCGCGGCCTTGGCCAGGTCCATGCCTTGCTCGCCGACCGGCGTAGCCACACCGAGCACGAC
>NZ_JBNNJZ010000270.1:0-10861 GCF_050270335.1 Streptomyces sp. NPDC059900 | reverse complement strand
CTCGGCATACCGCCCGAACGCCTCGCGCGCGGTGAGCTCTTCGAGCAGCTCCGGCGAGGTGACCTTCGCGAGATGCGGGTGCATGGCCAGGCTGGGCGACACGGCGTTGATCCGGATGCCATGGGGGGCGGCCTCGACCGCGGCGCAGCGGGTGAGGGCCATGACGCCGGCCTTCGCCGCGGCGTAGTGCGCCTGGCCCGCCTGGGCGCGCCAGCCGAGCACCGAGGCGTTGTTCACGATCACTCCGCCCCGGCCGGCGGCCCGCATGCGGCGCAGGGCGGCTCTGGTGGAGCGGAACGTGCCGTTCAGTGTCACGTCGATGACCTTGTCCCACTGCTCGTCGGTCATCTCGGTGAGCTCGGCGGTGCCGCCGAGTCCCGCGTTGTTCACGACGATGTCCAAACCGCCGTGGCGCTGCTCGGCCAGGTCGTACAGACCCTGCACGTGGGCTTCGTCCGTGACGTCGCACGGCGTGCCGTCCACCCGGTCGGCGCCGAACTCCCCGGCCAGCGCCTCCACCGTCTCCTTCGTGCGGCGCGGGTGGGCGTCGCCGATGACGATGCGCGCGCCTTCCTCCAGGAAGCGCCGGGCGGTGGCGCCGCCGATGCCGGCTCCGGCCGCGGCGGTGATGACGGCGGTGCGGCCCGCGAGCAGATCATGCCCCCGGACATACGCGGGTGCGTCCACGCTCGGCCCCCTCGGCTCTCGACTGGCTATCGACGACTGACTCGATCCCAGGGTAATCTACCAAACACTTGTTAGGGAAGACTGCCGGAGAAGAACCAGGGACGAGCCGGCGAGGAACCGACCGAAGAGGTGGGCCACTGATGGACCTCGACTTCACCGCCGGGGAAGAGGAGTTCAGGCAGCGGGCACGCGACTGGCTCGCGGAGCACGTGCCCCGCGAGCCGCTGCCCTCGCTGGAGACCCTGGAGGGCTTCGCGGCCCACCGCGCCTGGGAGGGCGAGCTCGCGGCGGACCGCTGGTCGGTGGTCTCCTGGCCCGGGGAGTACGGCGGGCAGGGCGTCGACATCGTCAAGTGGCTGGTGTTCGAGGAGGAGTACTTCGCGGCGGGCGGCCCCGGCCGGGTCTCGCAGAACGGCATCAATCTCCTCGCGCCGACCCTCTTCGACTTCGGGACCGACGAGCAGCGCGCGCGGGTGCTGCCTCCGATGGCGCGGGGCGAGGTGATCTGGGCGCAGGCCTGGTCCGAGCCGGAGTCCGGCTCGGACCTGGCGTCGCTGCGCTCCACCGCGCGCCGCACGGACGGCGGCTGGCTGCTCCGCGGGCTGAAGACCTGGTCGTCGCGGGCCGCCTTCGCCGACCGCGCGTTCGGCCTGTTCCGCAGCGACCCCGCCGTCGACTCCGCCAAGCCGCACCGTGGCCTGACGTATCTGATGTTCCCGCTCGACGCGGACGGCGTGACCGTCCGCCCCATCGGGCGCCTGGACGGCAAGCACGCCTTCGCCGAACTCTTCCTCGACGACGTCTTCGTGCCGGACGAGGACGTGATCGGCGAATCGGGCCAGGGCTGGCGGATCGCCATGTCGACCACCGGCAACGAACGCGGCCTGACGCTGCGCTCCCCCGGCCGCTTCGTCGCCGCGGCCCAGCGACTGGTCCGGCAGTGGCGCGCCGAAGGCGATCCCGCGGACACCGCGCTGCGCGACCGGGTGGCCGACGCCGTGATCGGGGCCCGCGCCTATCAGCTGTTCACCTGGGCCAACGCGTCGCGCTTCGCCGCGGGCGAGACGATCGGCGCGGAGTCGAGCCTGAACAAGGTCTTCTGGTCCGAGTACGACATCGCGCTGCACGAGACCGCACTCGATCTCCTGGGCGCACAGGGCGAGTTGGCGGACGTCGGCGAATGGGCCCAGGGGTACGTCTTCTCGCTCGCCGGGCCGATCTACGCGGGCACGAACGAAATCCAGCGCGACATCATCGCCGAGCGGCTGCTCGGACTGCCGAAGGGACGCCGCTGATGAGGTTCCTCCTGGACGCCGAGCAGCGGGAGTTCGCGCGCTCGCTCGACGCGATGCTGGCGGCGGCCGGCACCCCGGCGCTCGCGCGGGCCTGGGCCGCCGGGGACCACGCGCCGGGGCGGGCCGTGTGGGAGCGCCTCGCGGATGCGGGCGTGTTCACCCTGGCCGTTCCCGAGGAGTACGAGGGGGCGGGGCTGCTCCCCGTCGAAGCAGCCGTCGCCTTCGTGGAGCTGGGGCGGCATGCGGTGCCGGGGCCCGTGGTCGAGACGGTGGCGGCGGGCGCGCTGCTCGCCCGCCTCGCCGAACTGGGCGACGCGGCTCCGGCCAAGCGGCTCCTGGCGCCCCTGGCCTCCGGGGAGGCCGTCGCGACGCTCGCCCTCCCCGAAGGGGGGCCGTTCGCGCTGGACGCGGACGCGGCGACGGTGCGGCTGACCGCCGCGGACGGCGAACTGCGCCTGGCTTCCGGGCACGCGCGCGTAGAGCGTTCGCTGGACCCGGCGCGGCGCCTCGCCCGGCTCCGGCCCGGCAAACTCCTCGCCGCGGGCCCGTCGGTGACCGAAGCTTCGCGGTACGCGGCCGACTGGGCCGCGCTCGCGACGGCCGCACAGGCGCTGGGGGTCGGGCTCGCGCTCCTGGACAAGACCGTGGCGTACGTGAAACAGCGCACCCAGTTCGGCACCCCGATCGGCGGCTTCCAGGCGGTCAAGCACCGCCTGGCGGACGTCCTGATAGGCCTGGAGTTCGCCCGCCCCCTGCTGTACGGGGCGGCGCTGACCATGAAGACGCCGGACGTGGCAGCGGCGAAAGCAGCAGCGAGCGAGGCCGCCTACACCGCCGCACGCGCGGCACTGCAACTCCACGGAGCGATCGGTTACACGGAGGAGTACGACCTGTCCCTGTGGCTGACGAAGGCCCGCGCGCTGCGCACGGCTTGGGGCACCCCTGCGGAGTGCCGCCGCCTGGTCCTGGCCGGGGACCGCGGGGCCGACTGACGCGAGCTCGGGCCCAGGGGGGGGTGGCGGCCTCCCCGTGCCCCCCTGGGTCTCTCACGCGTACTCCCAACCCCCCTCACCCACCTCCTCGCGGGCGATGCGGCGCCACTCCCGGGCGCCGCCCTCCAGTGGCCACGCCCAGGTGGGGCGCCGGCCCGTGCGGAGCCGGCCGAGGCGGCGGGCCAGCGCCGGGCCCGCGAATTCGGCGCCGTCGGGGACGTGGGGGCCCTGCGCGGCGCGCAGTTCGGCGAACCTCGCAAGCTCGCTCTCGTACGTCACCACGGCCCGCTCCGTGCCGGCGTCCACCTCGTCCTGCGGGGTGGTCCGCAGGAGTTCCAGGACGGCCGGTTCCACGGACTCGGCGATCGCCGCGGCCAGCCGGGCGTGACCGTCCAGGATCAGGTGGCTGTCGAGCCCGCTCACCCACCAGAGCAGGACGGGCGGCAGCGTGCCGTCCCTCGCCTGCTTGCGGTACGCCTTGACCCGGGCGTCGTCCGCCTCCGGCATGGCCCGCAGCGGAAGGATCTCCCACGAGCCGTCGTGGATCCACCAGTCGATGTAGCCGTCGGGGTCACCCTCGACGAGCAGGGAGCGCCAGTACTCGCCATGCGGCCAGCCACGGTGATTCGGCCTCAGAAGCAGCAGCGGGTCCGGGGAAAGCACCCATCGTCCGCCGTGCAGCGGGCTGTCGGGCGATGAGGCGAGCAGCGACGCGAAGTGGTGGGCCCAGCGCTGCGGGCAGCCGCCGTAGCCGCGGGCCGTCCGCGCGCGAAGCGGCGGGACGAGGGAGCGGTAGCGGCCGGTCCGGTAGAAGTCGACGCCCTGGTGGTGCGGGTCCACCAGGGCGAGGAGCAGCGGGTCGGCGGCGGCTCCCTGTGTCAGGAGCAGACGGTTCCCCGCGGTCCGCAGGCACAGCCCAGGCCGCGGCTGGTCCGGCACCTGGAGGAGCAGGCCGTTCCAGGAGCCGTCGGATCGGGTGAGGTTCGTGCGGCGCACCCCTGTGCGCGGACCGGCCGGCGGTCCCGTGGTGCTGCCCGTGCCGGACATGAACCAGCCGCCTCCCTTGCCTCTGCAATCCATCTCCGCAACCGAAACTGGATCGTACGTGCGAGTGCACATGCCACGTCATCGCTGCGATGATCAAACACACTGGCCAGGAGAGCGAGAGGGGCAAGCGCGTGCGCGTAATCGGGCTGATGTCGGGGACCTCGTACGACGCCATCGACGCCGCGGCGGCCGACCTGACGATCGACGGCGACCGTCTGCTGCTCTCCCCGCTGGGCCTCATCACCAGGGGATACGACGAGGCGCTGCGCACTGCGCTCGGCGCCGCGCTGCCGCCCGCCGCCACCACGCTCGCGGACGTCTGCCGCCTCGACACCCGCATCGGCCAGGCCTTCGCCGCGGCGGCGGCCGAGGCGGACCGCGAACTGTGCGACGGGCGGGCCGAGTTGGTGGCTTCGCACGGGCAGACCGTCTACCACTGGGTGGAGGGCGGCCAGACGCACGGCACCCTGCAGATCGGGCAGCCCGCGTGGATCGCCGAGCGGACGGGGCTCCCGGTGGTCTCCGACTTCCGGCCCCGCGACATCGCCGCGGGCGGCCAGGGCGCCCCACTGGTCAGCATCGTCGACCGGATGTGGCTGCGCGGCAGGCCGGGCTCCCCCGCCGCGCTGAACCTCGGCGGCATCGCGAACATCACCGCCCCGGACGGCACCGCCTTCGACACGGGCCCGGCCAACGCCCTCATCGACGCCGCCGTACGCGAACTGACCGGGGGGCGGCTCGCGTACGACCCGGAGGGCGAGATGGCCGCGCGCGGCACGGTCGACGAGGGGCTGCTCGCGGACCTGCTAGGCGAGCCGTACTACGCGCGGCCCGCCCCGAAGACCACCGGAAAGGAGCTCTTCCATCTGCCCTACCTCCGGGCGGCGCTCGCCGGATACGAGGCCCTCGCCCCGCAGGACGTCGTCGCCACGCTCACCTTGCTGACGGCCCGCACGGTCGCCGACGCCGTCAGGGCGGTCGGTGCCGGTGAGGTCATCGCCTCCGGCGGCGGTACGCGCAACCCGACGCTGATGACCTTCCTGCGGGCCGAGTTGGGGGGCGGCATCCCGGTGCGTACCTCCGACGAGCTCGGGCTGCCGTCCGCCGCCAAGGAGGCGTATGCCTTCGCGGTGCTCGGTTTCCTGACGGCGCACGGGCTGCCGGGGACGGTGCCGCAGAGCACGGGGGCCCGGCACGCGAGCGTGCTGGGGTCGATCACTCCGGGGCGGGCCGGCATCCAGGTGCCCGCTCCGGCGGGCGGCGGGCCGGTACGCCTGGTAGTGGACGGACTGGGGTGAACTCGCCCCGGCCTCCCCGCGCGTGACTCGGCCGGCCGTCGGTCTTCGTAGAGGCCCCCTCTCATCCCACTTTCACCGAATGCTCATACCCTGGCGCCCATGACCCAGGTAACCCCTCCCGGCTGGTATCCCGACCCCGGCCAGACAATTGACGGTCCCCGTACCGAGCGCTGGTGGGACGGGAACGTATGGACGGACCAGGTCCGCGCGGTGGGATCCGCCGCCGGGTGGGGCTCCGATCCGGCGACCGCGCACACTCCCCCGGCCCCGACGGCTCCTCCGTCCTATCCGCCCGGCGCCCCGGCGGGCTCCCCCGCAGGCGCCCCGGGCCCGTATCCGGGCTACCCCGCCTACCCGGGGCAGCCCACCGCCCCGAAGCGGGGCCTGCGCACCGGCATAGCCGTCGGCGCGGCACTCGTGGTGCTTGCCGGGATAGGCGGCGGCGTCTACTTCCTGACCTCCGACGACGACGGGGACGGCGACAGCGCCGCGAAGGCCCCCTCGTCCTCCGCCCCGGCGAAGCCCGGTGAGCCCGGAAACCCGCAGAACCCCGGGGACCCACAGGACCCCGATCAGTCCCAGCCGCCCGGCGGCCCCTCCGAGGCGCCCTCGGAGGAGGGATTCACCGCCGACAGGGCCAGCGGCCTCAGCCTCCCCGTGCCGGACGACTGGACCGGCACGTCGGGCCAGAACGGCGGCGCCTCGGTGACCACGGGCCCCTACCCGTGCCCCAGGGAAGCCTCCAAGACCTGCACCCGCGGCGGCGCGTACCTCGGGCTCGCCAAGGGCTTCAAGAACGACGCCAAGACGGCGGAGGAAGCCGCCAAGGCCGACATCGCCGTCAATGCCAAGGAGTCCTACGGCGGCAAGACCTACGGCAAGATCACCTCGCACAAGGAGCTGGAGTCCAAGGAGGTGACCGTCGCGGGGCAGAAGGGCTACCTCGTCCGCTGGAAGGCCGTCACGGAGAAGAGCGACGACGGCTACGTCCAGTCGCTGGCCTTCCCGTCCCCCGTGATGAAGGACGAGCTCGTCATCGTCCGCTTCGGCATCGACGTCAACGACAAGTCCCCGAAGCTGTCCGTGATGGACGAGATCACCAAGGGGATCAAGGCCTCGTCCGGAGGCGGCAACGGCCAGGAGGTCTGACCGGGACCCCGACGGGGCCCGCGGCGGCAGCCCGGAAACGTCGAGGCCGGGCGGGGGGAACCCCGCGCGGTCCGCCCCCCCCGCCCCCGGGGGGCCCCCCCCCCCCCGGCCACGGGGGGCCACGCCACCCCCGTCCCCACGGTGCGGCGCGGCGCAGGCAGATCGGGGCCCGTCATCCAAGGGACCCCGGTCCACGATCAGGTGGGTCTGGTCAGACCGAGCGCGGGCAGCACGCACGCCTCCACGAAGGCGGACAGATACTCCTCGTCCGCGTACTTGCCCTCCAGGACCGGGCGGGCCCGGACCACGCCCATGAGCTGAGCCGTGATGAATTTCGTGGCCGGATGGTCCGCCGCGATCTCGCCCCGGGCCACGCCGCGCTCCACCAGGTCGTCGAGCGCCCGGGTCTCCGGCTCCACCAGTGCCTCGCGCAGCGCGCTGCGCAGATCCTCGTCCTGAAGCACCGCGTGGCTGAGCGCCTGCACGAGCATGCTGTCGCGCGTCGACCACTCCCCCGCGGCCTTCGCCGCCTCGCGCAGATCACCGGCGAGCGTGCCGGTGTCGATGCCCGCGAAACGCACGCAGCGGTTGGCGCGCAGCGCGGCGGCCACGAACTGGGGCTTCGTCTTCCACTGGCGGTAGAGCGTGGACTTGCTGCACCGGGTGGTCGCGGCCACGCCCTCCATGGTCACGGCGTCGTACCCGCACTCGCGGAGCTGGTCGAGGACCGCGTCGTAGAACTCCTGCTCACGCTCGGGCGTGATCTTGGAGCGGCGCGACGAGCCCACGGGGTCCACTGCCCCCGGGTCCGCTGCCGCTGCGTCCACTGCCTGGTCCGGCGACGTCATGACTCTTCTCCTCGGTGCGACGGCTTCGACCGGCGCTATCGATACGCCAGTGTACCGGTACGGCTCCGTATCGGTACACTGGCGTATCGGTACATTGGCGTATCGATGAGCGGGGCGCTTCCTCCCCCGCTCGATACCCGCACCACGCACTCGCACCACACACCCGCACCACCCAGTCGTCACGTAAAGGGGCCGGGGGATGAAATCCCGAACCGAGCCCGCAGAAAGGGAACCGGACATAGCCGTCCGGGAGCCGGACACATCTGCCCGACCGCCCCTCGTCCGCGAGCTTCTTCTCGTCGTAGGACTCTTCCTCGTCTACAAACTCGGCAGGCAGCTGGCCAACGGCCACACCGGTGAGGCCTTCCGCAACGCCCACCACGTGTGGGACGCCGAACGCACCCTGCATCTGCCGGGCGAGGGCGCCGTACAGAACGTGCTGCTCGGCAGCGACACCCTCGTGCACGTCGCGAACAGCTACTACGCGACCGTGCACTTCCCGGCCACCGTCCTGTTCCTGGTCTGGCTCTACCTGCGCCGGCCCCGGCACTACGTATGGAGCAGGCGGGTGCTCGCCGCGCTGACCGCGGCGGCCCTCGTGCTGCACCTGACCTTCCCGCTCGCGCCGCCCCGGATGCTGCACGCGGCAGGGCTCGTGGACACCGGGCAGGTGTACGGGCCGAGCGTCTACGGCGCAGCCCCGCAGACGGACACGATGGCCAACCAGTTCGCCGCCATGCCGTCCCTGCACTTCGGGTGGGCGCTGATGCTCGCCGTCGGGCTCATCGCCGCCACCTCGTCGCGGTGGCGGTGGCTGTGGCTGCTGCACCCGCTGATCACCCTGCTGGTGGTCGTCGGGACCGCCAATCACTACTGGCTCGACGCCATCGCGGTGACCGCGCTGCTCGGCATCGCACTCGCCGTGATCAAGCTGCCGGACCCCGCACGGTCCCGAGTCGTACGGCGGCACGCACCCACCCAGCAGCTGGCCGCTCCGGGGGTACGACGATGAACTCGACGCTCCTCGCCGTCGCGCTCTCCCTCGTGTCGGCCGCCGCGTACGCCTGCGCCGCCGTGGCCCAGGAACGCCTCGCGTCGCGCGTCAGCGGCGAGGGCTTCCTGCGGCTGCTCGGCAGCGGGGCCTGGTGGTCGTCCGTGGGACTCAACGCCTCCGCGGCGCTGCTGCACGTGGCGGCCCTGAAGTACGGTCCGCTCACCCTGGTCCAGCCGCTCGGCGCGCTCACCCTGGTCGCGGCCGTACCGCTGGGCGCGCGGCTCGCGGGGCGGCGGGTCACGCCCCCGGAGTGGCGCGGCACCGGGCTCACGCTCATCGGCCTGGGCGCCCTGCTCCTCACCGCGTCCGGGCCCGCGCCCGACGACACGCTGACCCTGACGGAGGCGCTGGCCGTCGCGGGCACCACGATGGCCGTGATCGGCGTGCTCTCCCGGCCGGGTACGCGGCCGGGGCTGCGGCACGCGACGGCTTCCGGGTTCGCCTCGGGTGTCGCATCCGCGCTCACGCAGACCGTGACGGTCGCCGCGACGGACCGCTCGGGTCCGCTGCTCAGCGCGCAGGTGATCGTCGTGGCGGTGCTCGTCGCCGCGTTCGCCGTGGGCGGTCTCGCCCTGTCCCAGACGGCTTACCGCGGGGGCCTGGGGGCGCCGCTGGCCGTCGTCACCCTGGCCAACCCGGTGGCCGCGGCCGCCATCGGCCTCGCCCTGCTCGGAGAGCGCCTCCAGGGAGGCGTGGCCGGCCTCTTCCTGGCGGCGGGTGGCGCGGCGATCGCGGCGTACGGGGTCGTGGTCCTGACCCGCTCACCACGGGACGAGGTGCACACAGAGGCACCTTCGGAGCTGTCCGCGGAAGACTTCCTGCCGTCTGTTCCGACTCAGGCGGAATCCAACCGCGCGGCACACGCGGTAGCCCCGTAAGGGGCGCGAGGAACTGCGCGACAAGCCACAACAGAACCGCGGGCGCAGAAGCAACACGGAGACGGGCCTCGGCACCCTGAACCCAGGACGCCGAGGCCCGTCTCCGTGAGGAAAAACCTCACCCGAAGCCGCGCGAGTCCTGCTTCAGCGCCGTGTCGACCGTCAGGGCAGTCGCCACCACGAGGCTCAAGAGCGGCTCGGGCAGCTGGTAGTGGATCTGCAGGACGTAGTTGTCCGCGGTCGTGAACATCGTCTTGGCGAGGCCTTCCCAGGTCTTCGTGATCCGGGCGACCTCGTTGTCCGCGTGGTCGACGATCGAGAAGTTCCAGGCACGCCAGTTCTCGGCCTTGATCGCGCCGGCCTGCTGGCCGTTGACCATGATCGCGAAGTTGATCTTCCCGATCATGTTCTGCTGGACGATCTCGCCGATGGGCTGGCCGTCGGCGCGCTCGACGATGACCCGCGACTTCATGAACTTGCGGGGCCGGGTCAGGTGCAGCACCGGCTGGCCGTACGCGTCACGGATCTCGAGCTTGTGCGTCATGAACTGGTCGACGCTGGAGACGAACCGCGCGACCTTCTTCAGGGTGCTCTGGCCGACCTGGACGACCGAGCCGAGCACGTTGCCCGACTGGTCCATGACGCTGTACTCGTTGGTCAGCTCGATGAGCTTGGCCTTCTGGTTCACCACGAGGACCGGCTCGGTGAAGAGCGTGCCGCCACCCTGGGCCGTGGTCGCGACGCCCGCCTGCTGCTGGACCTGGCGCTGCACCTTGGCCGGGTCGGCCTGCGGCACCGCCTGCTGGGGGTGCCCGTACTGGGCCTGCTGCGGGGCGTGCTGCTGGCCGAACTGCCCTTGCTGCTGGGCGGCCTGGGCCTGCTGGGCGGCCTGGGCCTGCTGCGGGACCTGCTGCCCCTGCTGCGGGACCTGCTGGGCCTGCGCGGCCTGGCCGCCGGCCTGCTGGTCCGGGCTGGTGTGCTGGGTCCACTGGGAACCGTCCCACCAGCGCAGCAGCTGGGTTGCGCCCTGGGGGTCCGGATACCAGCCTGCAGGAGTGTTCGAATGCGTTGTCACGCGGGCACACTACCCCGATGGGTCGGGCGGTTCGCCAGCGTTTGGCGGGACCTGTGATGTCGGCCTCACCGCACGCCCCTTCCGCGGACGCCGCACGGATGGCGCCCGCGGAAGGGCTACAGCCGGACCTCGATCCCCAACGGCGCCTGCGCCTCCCTCAGTTCCACCGCGGCGACCCGCCCGGCCGCCCGCACATCGGCCCGCGCGAGCTCGAACCGGTCCAGGCTCGCGCGCGGACCCGAGACGACCACCCCCGCCACCGGTGCCCGCATGGAGAGCCGCGCCTCGGACTTCGCCCGCCGGATCGCCGTGATGGCCTCCGAGGCCGTCGCGAGGACCCCGGCGTCCGCCCCGGCCGGGATCTCCGGGACGGGCCAGGCCGCGCGGTGGACCGAGCCCCGCTCGTACCAGGACCACACCTCCTCCGTCACGAAGGGCAGGACCGGCGCGAGCAGCCTGAGCAGCTCGTCGAGCACGGTCCGCAGCGCCACGCGCGCCGATTCCGTCCCGGCGCCCCCGCCGTCGCCCTCGGCCTGGT
>NZ_JBNNJZ010000269.1:0-10866 GCF_050270335.1 Streptomyces sp. NPDC059900 | reverse complement strand
GGGCTAGCCGTGCTCCGGGCGGAAATACCGACACGTCCCCTCCCGTCTCGATGCCGGGTGCCGGTGCGTGGGGGCCGGGCTCTCGTGGCTGGGGTGTGCATCCCACCGCGGGGCAATCGGGCGGGTGGGAGAGCCTGTTCGGTGCGGCGACGTTGCGGGGTAAACGGGCGGGTGGGAGAGCCTGTTCGGCGCGGGCGAGGCTGCGGGGTAAACGGGTGGGTGGGTGGGAGAGGTTGTTCGGTGCGGGGACGGTGCGGGGGGTGGACCGTCAGGCGCCTACGCCCGGGGAAAGCGGGACTGGAGCGTCCAGGTTGTGGGGTTGTCCGCCAGGGGCTCGTGGAGGTCGATCAGGTCCGCCAGGAGGTCCTGGAGGAAGTCCCGGGCCTCGCGGCGGAGCTCCGTGTGGGAGAAGGTCAGCGGGGGGTCCTCCGCCCGCATCCAGTCCGCCTCGATGTCCACCCACCCGAAGCGGCGCGTGAACAGCATGCGGTCCGTCGACTCCGTGAAGTCGAGCTCCGCGTACTGGGGGCGGGAGGCGCGGCTGCCCAGCGGGTCCTGGTCCAGCTGCTCGACGATGTCGCACAGCGCCCAGGCGAAGTCCAGTACGGGAACCCATCCCCAGGCTGTGGACAGCTCCCGGTCCGCCTTGGTGTCCGCGAGGTACACGTCGCCGCAGAACAGGTCGTGCCGCAGCGCGTGGACGTCCGCGCTGCGGTAGTCGAACTGCGGGGGGTCGGGGAAGCGGCGGGAGAGGGCGTAGCCGATGTCGAGCACCTGGAGATGGTGTCACGGGCGGGGCGCCGTCACGGCAGCAGGCGTTGTTCCTTCGCCACGGCCACCGCGCCCGCCCTGGTGTCCACGCCGAGCTTGTCGTAGATGCGGCCGAGGTGGGTCTTGACCGTGGCCTCGCTGATGAAGAGGGCCCGGGCGATGTCCCGGTTGCCCAGGCCACGGGAGAGCTGGCCGAGGATGTCCAGCTCGCGGTCGGTGAGGGTGGGCAGCGGCTTGCGCATGCGGGCCATCACGCGGGAGGCGACCGGCGGGGAGAGCGTGGTGCGGCCCTGGGCGGCGGCGTGGATCGCGGCGAAGAGTTCCTCGGGGCGTTCGGCCTTCAGGAGGTATCCCGTCGCGCCCGCCTCGATGGCCCGGGTGATGTCCGCGTCCGTGTCGTAGGTGGTGAGGACCAGGACGTGGGGTGCGGGGGCGCCGGACGACGTGATGTGGCGTGTCGCCTCCACTCCGTCCATGCCCTCGCCCAGTTGCAGGTCCATCAGGACCACGTCCGGCGCCAGCTTCGCGGCGAGCGCGATCGCCTCCTCGCCGGTGCCCGCCTCGCCGACCACCTCGATGTCCGGCGCGCTGCCGAGCAGGGCGAGCAGTCCGGCCCGTACGACGATGTGGTCGTCGCAGACCAGGAGGCGGACCGGGGGCGCAGGGGGCACGGGGCTCGTCATGGGGTCTCCCTGGGAGAGAGCGGGATCGAGACGGACAGCACCGTGCCCTCGCCCGGCGCCGACTCGATCGTCAGTGTGCCGCCGAGCTGCCGTGCCCTCGCGCGGATCGCGGGCAGCCCGTGGCCCCGCCGGTCGGGGGCGGGCGGCGCTTCGGCCGGGGTGAAGCCGCGGCCGTTGTCCGCGACGTCGAGTACCACCTGGTCGTCCAGGTGCGTGAGCGTCAGTGCCGCCGCACTCGCGCCGGCGTGCTCCGTCACGTTGGCCAGGGCGCCCTGCGCGATGCGTACGAGCGCGGACTGCGTGCGGTCGGGGAGCGGGGCGGGCGTGCCCTCGGAGTGGAAGCGGACGGTCAGGCCCGCGTCCTGCCCGGTCCGTGCGGCCAGCGCCCGCAGGGCTTCGTCCAGGCCGCCGCCGTCGGCGAGGTCGGCCGGTGCGAGGTCGTGCACGAAGCGGCGGGCCTCGGCCAGGCCGTGCTCGGTGATCGACTCGGCGGTACGCACATGGGTGCGGGCCTTGGCCGGGTCCGTGTCCCAGACGCGGTCGGCGGCCTGGAGCAGCATCTGCTGGCTGGACAGGCCCTGCGCGAGGGTGTCGTGGATCTCCATGGACAGGCGCTGGCGCTCGGCGAGGGTGCCTTCGCGGCGCTCGGTGGCGGCCAGTTCGCGGCGGGTGCGGATGAGGTCGTCGATGAGTTCGCGCTGGCGGGCCGCCTGGCGCTGCAAGTAGGCGAAGACGGCCGTGGCGACCGCCGAAACGGCGGGCGGCCCGAGGATCAGGTCCGGGTCGTAGCGGCCCGCGAGCCGCAGCTGCGATGCGATGACGCAGGCGGTCAGGACCGCCACCAGGGCCAGGGCCGGGCGTGGCGGCAGCGTCCGCAGCCCGGTGAAGAAGAGCGGCACCGCGCACCACCCGAAGCTCGGCGCGAGGATCACGAGGACCAGCCAGACCCCGACGACCAGGGCGAGCCAGGTGAGGCGGGCGGGGGTGGGGCGGATGCCGGGTGCCGGGCCGTACGCGTACGAAGGGGACCGCTCGCCCCGCAGGGCCGACGCGAGGGGCGGGAGGGCGTAGACGACGGCCAGGATCACGGAGAGCGCGATGATCCACGGGACGCGCGCGCCGCCGGGGTGGCGCAGCAGGAAGCGGGCCAGCGAGGTCGCAAGGAGCAGATAGAACGCCGCGTGCATGACGGCCGCGAGCCAGCGTGAGTCGGGGTCCGCGGACGCCCTCGCCAGGGAGACGGACGGCTTCGGGGCGGCGTGCGTGCGGGCGGGAGAGACGGGAGGGCTCTGCGGCGAAGCGGCGGCGGCGACGGGCCCGGGCCTCCCGGGGGTGCCCTCGTGCTGTCCCACGGCCTGCTCCTTCCGCCCCGCCCGCTTCTGAACTGCGCAAACAACCTCATTGTGACCCGGCGGGACCACGAAGGGGTCAACCGATCGGTTGACCCTCGTGTCCACCGAGCCGCAGGCAGGCAGCAGCCGGTACGCCGAGGGGTCGGCCCCGGATGCGGCCGGAGGATTGAGGCAGAGGAAACAACCTCCCCCGGTCGCCGGAGCCCCGGTCGCCGGAGCCCTGGTCACCGGAGCCCCCGGTCACCCGATCGCCGCCTTCACCCGAGGAGCCCCCGATGCAGAAGATCTCCCGCCGCGCCCGTGTCCTGACCATCGCCGCCACCGCCGCCGTCCTCGGCGCCGGTACCTTCGGCGCCGTCTCCGCGAGCGCCGAGGCCCCGGCCGCCGCCCCCAAGGCCGCCGTCACCGCCGACGCGAGCAGCAAGAACCTCACGCAGTCGACGCACCTGAACGTCGCCGCCGCGACCAAGGCCGCCCAGGCCGCCCTCGACGCCGCGAAGAAGGAGAACCAGCGCGTCTCCGTCGCCGTCGTCGACCGCAACGGCAACACGATCGTCGAGCTCCGCGGCGACGGCGCAGGCCCGCAGTCCCCCGAGTCGGCCGTGAAGAAGGCGTACACCGCCGTCTCCTGGAACGCGCCCACCTCCGAGCTGACCAAGCGCCTGGAGCAGGCCCCGAACCTGAAGGACATCCCCGGCACCCTGTTCCTCGCGGGCGGCGCCCCGGTGACCGCCAAGGACGCGCCCGTCGCGGGCATCGGTGTCGCGGGTGCCCCCAGCGGCGACCTGGACGAGAAGTTCGCCAAGGCGGGCGTCGCGGCGCTCGGCCGATAGGTCCCCGAGGCCGCCGCCACCGCGCCGCCGAAGGCGACGGAATCATCATGCTGAGGCTGTTCCCGGTCCGTGCGACGACGAGAGGAACGTTCATGACGACGATGACGACGAGGAGAACGTTCATGCCAAGGACCGCCGACGACCAGCGGCTGCTCGACGCCGCACGGGCCGGGAACGCCGCCGGGGTGCGGGCCGCCATCGACGCGGGCGGCCGGGTCGAGACCCGCGACCCCGAGTTGCGCACGCCCCTGCTGCTCGCCGCACTCGGCGACCACGTCGAGGCGGCCGGGGTCCTGGTGGCCGCGGGCGCGGACGTCGACGCGCAGGATCACCGCGCCGACAGCCCCTGGCTGGCCACCGGTGTGACGGGCAGCGTCGCCATGCTGCACGTCCTGCTCCCCGCGGGGCCCGACCTGAAGCTGCGCAACCGCTTCGGCGGAATCTCGGTGATCCCCGCGGCGGAGCGCGGGCACGTCGCGTACGTACGGGAAGTCCTGCGCGTCACCGACATCGACGTCGACCACGTCAACGACCTGGGCTGGACGGCCCTGTTGGAGGCCGTGATCCTCGGCGAGGGCGGCCGTGCGCACCAGGAGATCGTGGCGCTCCTGCTCGCCGCGGGCGCGACGCCCGGCCTCGCCGACCGGGACGGCGTCACGCCCCTCGCGCACGCCGAACGCCTCGGCTTCGCCGAGATCGCCGCACTGCTGCGGGACGCCTCGTGAAGCCCGTACGGCCGCTTGTACGGGCGGCGCGCTCGCCCCGCGTGTCCCGCACCGCGCTCGGTGCCGGCGCCGCTCTCCTGGCCGCCGCGGCCCTCGCGGGCTGCGGCGGCAGCGGCTCCGCTGCTGCCGAAAGCCCCGCCTCCGCCGAGAGCCCCGAGCCCTCCCGCGCCACCGCCACGGCCACCCTCCCCGCCGAACAGCGCACCCCCGAAGGCACCCTCCTGGTCGCCGACTTCGGCTCCGACACCGTGACCTTCGTCGACCCCGAACGCGGCCCGATCGAGTCCGTGAAGGTCGGCACGGCCCCCTACGGCCTGGCGATCGGCGAGGACGGCCGCGCCTGGGTCGCCACCGCCGATGCCGTGGCCGTCGTCGACACCCGCACCCGGGAACGCGTCGACACCATCCCGTACGAGACCGAGAGCGGGCCCGCGACGACCGGCGAGTACCGCGGCGGCGGCATGGGCATCGCCCTCTCCCCGGACGGCGGGCACGCCTACGTGGGCGTGAACGTGCCGGACGGCAAGGGCACGCTGGAGGTCATCGACACCAAGAAGCGCGAGGTCACCGACACCGTGCCGGTGGGCAGGCGGCCCTTCGACGTGGACGTGTCGAAGGACGGCAGCGAGGTGTACGCGACCAACCACGACTCCTTCGACGTGACGGTCGTACGCGCCGACTCGCTGAAGCCGCGTCGCATCGAAGTCGCCCCCTACGGCACGGAAGGCGGCCTGGGCTCCTGGCTCAAGCCGCACTACGCCGCCGTACGGCCCTCGGACGGCAAGCTCCTGCTCCCCTTCGAGGGCGAGAAGCTCGTCGTGCTCGATCCGCGCACCGGGAAGTCAGACATCGAGCCGATGACGGCCAACACCCATCAGCACGGCGCGCGGATCACCGACGACGGGACGCTGTTCGCGGTCGGTACGGGCCCCATCGACCCCTCGGAGGTCGAGGGACCCTCGCTGACCATGCGCACCAAGGACGGCAAGGAGAAGGTCTTCCCGCTGGAGGGCCCGCACGAGGACGTCGCCGTCTCCGACGACGGCCGCACCGCCTATGTCACCGGCGGCTTCACCCGCGACGGCTTCTGGAACGGGATCACCGTCATCGACCTGGAGAACGGCGACACTCGGCGCCTCCCGGCGGGGGAGCGGCCGTTGGGCGTCGCGATTCTCTAGGACGGGAGCCCGCCGACCCGGAGCGAGGCGCGCTCCGAACATATGCCGCATAAGATCACAGCCGTGCACCTACGATCCACGGCGCTGCGCGGCACCTCGGCCGCCGCCCTCACCGCCCTCGTCATCACCGCGTGCAGCGGCTCCGGAGTGCACGGCACGCCCGGAGCCGACGGTGTGCGCGACCCGTACTTCCCGAAGCTGGGCAACGGCGGTTATGACGTCGCGCATTACGACCTGACCCTCGGCTACGACCCCGACGCCCGCCACCTCACCGCCACCGCCGAGGTCACCGCGCGCGCCACCCGGGACCTCAGCGCCTTCAACCTCGACCTCAAGGGCCTGGACGTGCAGGGCGTGACCGTCGAGGGCAAGGACGCCACCTTCCACCGCGACGGGCAGGAGCTGACGATCCGGCCCCCGGACGACCTCGACAAGGGCGAGACGTTCCGCACGGTCGTGCGCTACTCCGGCAGCCCCGAGACCATCACCGACGCGGACGACTCCGAGGAGGGCTGGCTGCGCACGGAGGAGGGCGCCCTCGCGCTCGGCGAGCCGACGGGCTCGATGGCGTGGTTCCCGGGCAACAACCACCCCTCCGACAAGGCCTCGTACGACATACGGATCACCGTCCCCAAGGGCCTGAAGGCGATCTCCAACGGGGAGTTGACCCGCGAGTCGACCAAGAACGGCCGCACCACCTTCGCCTGGCACAGCGCGGAGCCGATGGCGAGCTATCTGGCGACGGTCGCGATCGGGCCGTACAAGGTGAAGAGGTCGACGACGAAGTCCGGCATCCCGGTGCTCACGGCGGTGGAGCCCTCCGAGGCCAAGGCGAGCGCGAAGGCGCTGAACCGCATCCCCGAGATCATCGAGTGGCAGGAGCTGAACTTCGGCCCCTACCCCTTCTCGTCGACCGGCGCGATCGTCGCCGGCGAGGGGGACGCGGGCTACGCCCTGGAGACCCAGACCCGCCCCACCTACCCGGGCGCCCCCGACACGGGTCTCGTCGTCCACGAGCTCGCCCACCAGTGGTTCGGGAACTCCGTGACGCCCAAGTCCTGGCGGGACATGTGGCTCAACGAGGGCTTCGCGACGTACGCGGAGTGGCTCTGGGAGGAGGACCACGACGGCGACAGCGTGCAGGAGACCTTCGACCAGATCTACGCGGACGACTACTACGACGACAAAGAGGACAACGACGCCATCTGGGCCTTCCCGCCCGCGAAGCCGCCGTCCGCCGCCGAGATCTCGGACAGCCCCGTGTACGAGCGGGGCGGCATGGTCGTCCACAAGATCCGCCAGGCGGTCGGCGACGACACGTTCTACGACATCGTGCGGGGCTGGACGAAGACCTACCGCCACCGCAACGCCGACACCGAGGACTTCACGCGGTACGTGGAGAAGCACGCGGGCGGCGAGGCGGCGCGCAAGAAGGTGCGCGCGATCTGGGGCCCGTGGCTGTACGGCGACGGGAAGCCGGAGCGCCCGTAAGGCCGCCCGGTCCCGGGAGGGCCTACAGCAGCGGCTTGCGCAGTACGGCGCACGGGCGGCCCGCTTCGAGATCGTGCCGGTGGTCGATGATCTCGTACCCGAGCGACTTCCAGAAGGCGAGCCCGGCGTCGTTCCCCGCCAGCACGGCAAGACGTACCCCGGTGCGCCCGTCCTCCCGGAAACGCTCCTCGATCCGCCGCGCCAACTCCTTGCCGTAACCCCGGCGCTGCTCCCCGGCGTTCACCATGAGCAGCCCGATCCACGGGTCCGGGTCGGCGGGGTCGGGATGCCGGTCCAGCGTGATGCCGATCCCCACGGCCCGCCCCTCGGACCGCGCGACGAGCACCTCGGCGCCCGGCACGGCCAGCTCGTCCGCGAGGGCGGCTGCGACCTGTTCGGGGCGGACGTCGTGCGGGTCGGGGAAGTCCCCCGAGAGGGCGTGGAAGACGTGGTTGGACGCGTACAGGGCGGTCAGCTCGGTGAGCAGTTCGCCCGGCAGCGCGCCGTCCTCCGCGGGGGCGAGCGGTTCGAGGATCATGCGGCGCAGGTTAGCCGCCTCAGCCCTGTGCCTTGAGGGACTTACTCCGTCCTGAGGGACTTGAAGGCGCGGGTCTGGTCCACGATGGCCCGCTCCGTGGGGAGGCGTTCGATCGACGAAGCCCCGAAGAAACCGACGATGCCGGTGGTGCGGTTCAACACGTGGGCCGCGTCCTCCGGTTCGGCGATGGGGCCGCCGTGGCACAGGACCAGGATGTCGGGGTTCACGCGTTTGGCCGCGTCGTGCATCTCCTGGACCGCCGTGGCCGCCTGGTCGAGGGTCAGGGCCGTGCCCGCGCCGATCGCGCCCTTCGTCGTCAGGCCGACGTGGGGGACCAGGACGTCCGCCCCGGCCCGCGCCATGTCGGCGGCCTGGTCGGGGTCGAAGACGTACGGGGTCGTCAGGAGGTCGCGGGCGCGGGCCTCGCGGACCATGTCCACCTCCAGGCCGTACCCCATGCCGGTCTCCTCCAGGTTGGTGCGGAACGTGCCGTCGTACAGGCCGACCGTCGGGAAGTTCTGCACGCCGGTGAAGCCCATCCGCTTCAGCTCGTCCAGGAAGCGGCCCATGTCCCGGAAGGGGTCCGTGCCGCACACTCCGGCAAGGACCGGGGTGTCCTTCACCACCGGGAGCACCTCCCTGGCCATGTCCACCACGATCGCGTTCGCGTCGCCGTACGGGAGCAGGCCGGCCAGGGAGCCGCGGCCCGCCATCCGGTAGCGGCCGGAGTTGTAGATGATCAGGAGGTCCACGCCGCCCTCCTCCGCGCACTTGGCGGACAGGCCCGTGCCCGCTCCCGCTCCGATGACCGGATTGCCCTTCGCCACCTGGGCGTTGAGGCGGGCCAGTGCTTCCGTGCGGGTGATCTGCGTCGTCATGGGGTGCTCCTTCAGCGAGTCCGGGGTGGGTTCGGCGCCAGAGTCCGAGGGCGTCAGGGCTTCGGCGCGCGTGCGCCGATCAGCTCGTCAAGGCGGTCCGCCATCGCCACCGCGAACTCCGTGTCGTTGATGTGGGCGTCCACCTCGTGCAGTCGTACGCCGCTGCCCCGCACCGTCGTCCGCAGGGCGCTCAGCCCGGCCTCGTCCGCCGCCGGGTCCTCGAACGGGCCGCCCTCGGCGTCGACCGCCGAGACCCCGCGCAGCGGCCAGAAGAACTCGACGGGGCCGCGCGCGGCGGCAAGGCGGTGGCCGAGGGTCGCGCCGAGGGCGGACATCTCCTCGGCGGTCGTGCGCATCAGCGTGACCGTGGGGTTGTGGACCAGGAGGGTGCGGTCCCGGAAGCGGGACGGGACCGTCGCTTCGGGGCCGAAGTTGACCATGTCGAGGGCGCCGGGGGCGACCACCTGCGGGATGCCCGCGCGGCCTGCGGCGGTGAGGCGTTCGGGGCCAGCGGACAGGACGCCGCCGACCAGTTCGTCGGCGAGTTCGGTGGTCGTCAGGTCCAGTACGCCGTCCAGGAGGCCGTCGGACGCCAGCTTCTCCACCGCGCGGCCGCCCGAGCCCGTGGCGTGGAAGACGAGGACTTCGTACCCGAGTGCGTCGAGGCGGGCGCGGGCCGCGTCGATCGCGGGCGTCGTCACGCCGAACATCGTCGCGGCGACCACCTTGCGGCCACGGCCCGCGAGGTCGTCGTGGTTGCGCTCGAAGCGCCGGGCCATGCCCGCGGCTGCCGCAGCCGCGTTGCCGAGGACCTGCCGTGAGACCGCGTTGATGCCCGAGATGTCCACGACGCTGTACATCAGGGTGATGTCGCTGCTTCCGACGTACGGCGATACGTCACCGCCCGCCATCGTGCTGACCAGCACCTTCGGCACCCCGATCGGCAGTGCGCGCATCGCCTGCGCGGCGATCGACGAGCCGCCGCTGCCCCCGGCGGCGAGCACCGCGTGCAGCCTGCCCTGCCGGTGCAGGTCGAGCACCACCTCGGTGACCCCGTCAGCCATCGCGGCCACGGCCGCGCCCCGCTCGCCCGCGGCGCGCAGCTTCGCCAGGTCGTGCCCGGCCGCGCGGGCCACGGCTTCGGCGGACACGTCGGCGGCGGGCGTCCCGGCAGGCGGCGGCAGTATGCCGGTGTCGACGATCAGGGTGTCGCTGCCGTACTCCCTGAGCCGCTCGCGCAGCCAGGCGTACTCCGCGCCCTTGGTGTCGAGCGTCCCGACCAGCACCACGGTCGTCATGGCCCTCACACTCCCTCAAGTGGTGGGTGGTGCTGCCGATCCTGCTGCCGTCGCCGCGCGGAAGCAACGACCCGAGAGGGCGGACGGCAGACGGAAGCGACCGGCGACGCGCGAAGGCCCCCGGCGGAAACCCGCCGGGGGCCTTCGGGAGCCAACTGGCTCAGGAACCTCAGACGTTGACGCCGAAGTCCTGCGCGATGCCGACCAGGCCCGAGGCGTAGCCCTGGCCCACGGCGCGGAACTTCCACTCCGCACCGCTGCGGTACAGCTCGCCGAAGACCATGGCGGTCTCGGTGGCGGCGTCCTCGCTCAGGTCATAGCGGGCGATCTCGGTGCCGCCGGCCTGGTTCACGATGCGGATGAAGGCGTTGCGCACCTGGCCGAAGTTCTGCGAGCGGTTCTCGGCGTCGTAGATCGAGACCGGGAAGACGATCTTGTCGACGTCGGCCGGGAGGCCGGCCAGGTTGACGTTGATCTGCTCGTCGTCGCCCTCGCCCTGGCCCGTGACGTTGTCACCGGTGTGCACGATGGTCTGGTCCGGCGTCGCCTTGTTGTTGAAGAAGACGAAGTGGCCGTCCGAGTAGACCTTGCCCTGCGGGTTCACCGCGATGGCCGAGGCGTCCAGGTCGAAGTCGGTGCCGGTGGTGGTGCGGACGTCCCAGCCGAGGCCCACGGTGACGGCGGTCAGGCCCGGAGCCTCCTTGGTGAGCGAGACGTTGCCACCCTTGGACAGGCTTACTGCCATTGTTGGGAGTCCCTTCCCTCGTTGCGTACGAACGGGCTTCGTACTGTGGACGAAGCTACCGTCACCCCTAAGAACGTCGACCGGGGTCCCAGAGGTTCCAGGTCCTTTTACTTTCTTTACTCATCTCTGGCGCCACTCGCGCCACAGGGGCAGCGGGCCCGCGGCACAAGCGGGGCGCGCCGTAAATCAGGGTGACGTGGACCGGACAGACGCGGGACCATAGGACCCATGTCCGGTCCCTATGTCATCCGCGGCTCCGTCTCCCTGCCCGAGGCCGAGCTCATGTGGCGCTTCTCCAGGTCGTCCGGGCCGGGCGGTCAGCACGTCAACACCAGCGACTCGCGGGTGGAGCTGAGGTTCGACCTGGCCAACAC
>NZ_JBNNJZ010000268.1:0-10917 GCF_050270335.1 Streptomyces sp. NPDC059900 | reverse complement strand
ACGCCACGGCCACCACGCAGGGCGAGGGCCACCCCCCCGCCCCGCCCACGGACTGACCTCAGCCGCACACCCGACGGGGGAACCGGGCGGCCGCGGTGGCGCGGAGGGGGAGCCACCGCGGCCGTCGCTGCCGGACCGTCACCACGGGGGAAGCACGGGGGAGAGCACGGGGGAAACACCCTCGGGGTCGGGGGGCCACGGGGGAAGCACTACGGGGGAACCGCACGGGGAAGCACCACGATGGGGCCGCAGCGTTGAGCTCGGCCCCATCGCGCTGCCCGCTCCAGGGCTACGCGGCAGCCAACTCGCACCACACGTACTTGCCTCTGCCACCAACGGAACCACCGGCAACCCCGGCGAGGGCGTACCACCCCCACTCGTCGGAGCAGCTCCGGACCAGCGCGAGGCCCCGCCCGTCCTCCGCGTACGCCGATACGACGTCCGGCGGCAGTTCCGGAGGCGTCGGATCGCCGTCCCATACCCCGATCCGCAGCACCCGCCCCGCCCACCGCAGCCGCAGGGCGGCAGGTCCCTTCGTATGTCGGAGGGCATTGCTCAGCAGCTCCGTCGCCACCAGCTCGGCCACCTCGGCCAGGTGCGGCAGGCCGTGCGCGGCGAGGACCAGGCGCAGGGCTCTGCGGCCGATCGTGACCGCGCGGAGGTCGTGAGGGACGTAAAGGGTGTACTCCCAGGGTTCGTCGGGCTCGGTGCGGGTCGCCTCGCGGTTCGTCACGCAGTTCGCGGCGCGGCGTGTTTCGGGCATGGCGGTACTCCTGTGGGGGTGGAGATGCTGAAGGAAGTCGAGAAGCACTGCGGCGAACCGCCGGTGGCCATGCCGCGACCGTCAAGGCGTGACGGGGCGGTGCGCTTCCGGGAGCCTCCCGATTCCGCAACGTGAGGGTTGCATCACTGAACGTAGGGGTTCAGTTGAACCCCGTCAACCTCAACTGGGATACTCGGCTTCTCCAACTCCCCCAAGGAGCCATGCACATGCCGGCGAGAAGCATCATCACCGCACGCCAGGAACGGCTCGGCGCCGAGCTGCGCAAGTTGCGCGAACGGGCGGGCCTGACGGGCCGGGATGCAGCTCGCGCCGCCGGTATCGCCGAAACCAAGGTCTCTGCAACAGAAGCCGCGCGGGTCGGCGTCAGCGAGGAGCGAGTACGTCATCTGGCCAGCCAGTACGCGTGCGACGACTCCGCCCTGATCGACGCCCTGTCCCGCATGGCAGCCGAACGGACGCGGGGCTGGTGGGAGGCATACCGGGAATCGGTGCCGTCCGGGTACCTGGATCTGGCCGAACTGGAGCACCACGCTTCAGACTTGTGGACCTTTCAGAGCGTTCACATCCCAGCTCTCCTGCAGACGGAGGACCAGGTGCGGGCGATTTTCACGTCCACGGTCCCGAAGCTCCCCCAGGAGGAACTCGAAGTACGCGTACGGTTCCGCCTGCGACGCCAGGAGATTCTCGACGAGGGCCGAGCCTTCCGCTACGAGGCGGTGATCCACGAAGCCGCCCTGCGAATCCGGGCCGCCGGCACCAAGGTCGCTCGCGATCAGTTGCAGCACATCCTGGATCGAACAGACCACCCACAAGTGGCCGTCCGCATCGTTCCGTTCGACGTCGACGGCTTCGCCGGAATAGCGGACACGCTGCTGTACGCCCGGGGCCCGGTACCGCAGCTGGACACCGTGCTGATGGACACCCCGCACGGTGGCGCCTTCCTTGACGCGGACGCACAGCTCAGCCGCTACCGAGAGGTCCTGACCAAGGTGGAGGGGGCGGCATTGGGGGTCATAGAGTCGAAGGACCTCATCCACCGCATCATGCGAAGCATGTGAAGGACCCCGACATGACACAGCAGACCGCATGGCAGAAGTCCTCGTACTCCGGCGGCGGTGACTCATCCGACTGCGTCGAGCTGTGCGCCCAGCACCCCGGCACCGTGAAGCTCCGCGAGAGCGACGCACCGGCCACCGAACTCTCGACCACCCCCGAACGCCTAGCCCACCTCATACGCCACGTAAAGACCCAAAGCCGAACCCACCCCTGCGAGTAGCCGCGTCCCGCGGCCCGGGCACCCAAGAGCGGGCGGGGTGCGGCGATGGCGGAGTGGCAGGAAAGGTGGGCTTCTCGTCATTGCGGACATTCGCGCCCCGCAGAAGACTTGAGGCACCGCACGGCACCTCACCGCCACGCATCCGGAAAGGGACCCCATGCAGATCGCGATCCTGCTCTACGACAAGTTCACCGTCCTCGACGCGATAGGCCCCTACCAGACCCTCTCCGGCCTCCCCGGCGCCGAAGTCGTCTTCGTCGCCGAGCAGGCCGGGCCCGTGCTCGACGACAATCGCGTGCTCTCCCTCGTCGCCACGAAGTCCCTCGCCGAGGTCAGCACTCCGGACATCGTCGTCGTGCCGGGCAGCCCGGAGCCCGCCCTCGGCAACGAGGCTCTCCTGGACTGGCTTCGCCGCGTCGACGCCACCACCACCTGGACGACCTCCGTCTGCACCGGGTCGCTCATCCTCGCCGCCGCCGGGCTGCTCAAGGGGCGGCGCGCCACCTCCCATTGGCTGGCCCTTGAGCAGATCAAGCAGTTCGGGGTCGAGTCGACCGGGGAGCGCGTCGTCTTCGACGGGAAGTACGTCACCGGCGCGGGCGTCTCCGCCGGGATCGACATGGGCCTCACCCTGGCCGGGAAGATCGCGGGCGACGAGCACGCGCAGACCGTACAGCTGCTCATCGAGTACGACCCCCAGCCGCCGTACGACGCCGGCTCCCCCGACAAGGCCCCGGCCGCGCTCGTGGAGAAGTTCCGGGCGCAGACCGTGTCCTAGCCGTATCCCGATCGTGCGCCGCGCATCACGCGACCATGGCAGAGTCACCGCCATGGTCCGCATGGTCACCTCAACTCAGCGGCGGCGTCTCGGCGCTGTGTCCGCGCTGCTCGTAGGCGCCGCGCTGATATCCGCCTGCGGCGAGAAGCCGCACGGCACCGCCGCCGCTCCCGCACCGAGCCAGAGCTCCGGCCCCGGCCCCTCCCCCTACGTGGAGCCCGGTGTGGTCGACGGTGCGCCCCACAACGGCGACAACAACGCCTACCGCCGCCCCGGCGACATGACCCCCGCGAGCGAGGAAGCGGCACAGGCCGAGGCCGCCCGTATGCGGCCCGTGCTCAAGCGGCTCCACGCCGAGAAGAAGTGGGACCCGGAGAGCGTCCGGGCCGCGCTCACCGGCGAACTCGGCTACGAGATCGTGAAGACCGGCAGCAAGGGCAAGGTCCTCGGCGGGAGTCTCACCGTGCAGGAGATGCGTTCCCGCTACGAGAACGACGAGTACGTCACCCCCGAAGGCACCATGATCGGCCTCCGCGTCCGCAAGGACGCCTGCGTGACGGCGTTCGTCCAGCCGACGAACTACGAGGCGAGGGCCAACGGCCCGTTCATGGAGACCGGCTGCATGGAGCCCCCGGTAGGCCACTGACCCCCGTCAGCCACACCCGTTCACGCCGCGTGCACTCCCCCCAGCCACTCCACCAGGAGCCGGTTCACCTCGTACGCCCTCTCCTGCTGCACCCAGTGCCCGCAGCCCTCCAGGATGTGCGAGGAGACCAGGCCGGGGAGCGTCCTCGGGTACGCCTTGATCGCGTCGGCCAGCCATGTCGTCGACGCGTCCCGGTCGCCGCCGATGAACAGTGACGGCTGCGTGATCGGTGCTCCGTCGAGGGCGGCCAGGTCCTCCCAGTCGCGGTCGGCGTTGCGGTAGCGGTTGAGGCCGCCGGTCAGGCCGGTGCGCTCGAACTCGGCCGCGTAGAAGTCGAGATCGGCCTCCGTCAGCCAGGAGGGGAGGCCAGCGTCCGGGGTGAAGCGGTCGGACATCCGGCCGCCACGGTGTACGAAGTGGAGGCTCGGACCGTCGGACGGCGGCGGCATCGTGTCCGCCGACAGCGCCGCGTAGAACCCCGCGAGCCAGCCCCGCACATCGGGCTCGATCTCCGCCTCCGCCCTGCCCGGCTCCTGGAAGTAGCTGACGTAGAACTCCTCGTCGGGGCCGCCGATCATGCTGAAGACCTCGGTGGGGCGGGGGCCGCCCCGCGGTGCGTAGGGCACGCTCAGCATGCCCACCGCCGTGAAGACGTCCGGTTCGAGCAGCGCCGAGTTCGCCGCGATGCCCGAGCCCCAGTCGTGGCCGACGACCGTCGCGGTCCGCGCACCCAGGGCCCGTACGACCGCCGCGTTGTCGGCGACGAGTTCCGTCATCCGGTACGACGCCACCTCCCGCGGCTTCGACGAGCGGCCGTATCCGCGTACGTCGATCGCCACCGCGCGGTAGCCCGCCTCGGCGAGGACGGGGAGCTGGCGGCGCCACGAGTACCAGGACTCCGGGAAGCCGTGGACAAGGAGGACCAGGGGGCCCTCGCCCTGCTCCACCAGGTGGATCCGGCCGCCCAGAACGTCCACCAGTCGATGCGTCTGCGCGGAGTGCGGCATGTTTTCTCCCGGATCAGTCGAAAGGTCGTACGTCCTCATGATCCTGGGCGCACCCCTCCCCCGCCCGCGAGAAAATTTGCCGCCCCGGCAAATCACCCGCCCCGCCCCGGCCCGGAAACTCGATGGACACCCACCACCCCGCTCGCCGATAGTGCCCCCCATGGCTTCTCTCGTGCGCCACCTCACGTTCGACTGTTCCGACGCCCATCGGCAGGGCACCTTCTGGGCCGAGGTGCTCGGGGGGAAGCTGGCCGACGACGACTTTCCCGGCGATCCGGAAGCCCTGGTCACCGCCGACGGCATCACCATGCTCTTCGTGACCGTGCCCGACGCGAAGACCGTGAAGAACCGCGCGCACGTCGACCTCCAGCCCACGGACCGCACCCGTGACGAGGAAGTCGAGCGGGTCGTCGGGCTCGGGGCCACGATCGTGGGGGATCACCGCAAGCCCAATGGACGCGGCTGGGTCACGCTCACCGACCTGGAGGGCAACGAATTCTGCGTCGAGTGCAGCGCCGCCGAGCGCGAGGCCATCATCAGCAGCGGCAACTAGGGCCCCAGGCCCGTCAGCAGCAGCAACTAGGAAGAGCAACTAAGAACGTCGGCCGCGCAGTTCGTGCTTTACGACCTTCCCGCTCGCGTTCCTCGGCAGCTCCGTCACGAACTCGATCTCCCTGGGGACCTTGTAGTTCGCCATCTCGCGGCGTGACCACGCGATCAGGTCGTCGGAGGTGAGGACCGCCCCCGGCCGCCGCACCACGTACGCCTTGCCGACCTCGCCGAGCCGCGGATCGGGTACGCCGATCACCGCGACGTCCGCCACCTGCGGATGCACGCCGATGAGTTGCTCTATCTCGGCCGGATAGGCGTTGAAGCCGCCGACGATGAACATGTCCTTGATCCGGTCGGTGATGCGCAGGTTGCCCGCCTCGTCGAGGACCCCGACGTCGCCCGTCCGCAGCCAGCCGCCCGGCGTGAGCGCCTTCTTCGTCTCCGCCGGGTCCTCGAAGTAGCCCTGCATGACGTTGTGTCCGCGGACCAGGACCTCTCCCGGATGCCCCGGCGGGAGGACCTCGCCGCCGGGGCTCACCACCCGCACCTCCGTGTCCGGGATGGCCCGGCCCGAGGTGGACGCGATGGTCTGCGCCGCGTCCCCCTGGTGGCACATCGTGACGATGCCGCTCGCCTCCGAGAGGCCGTACGCCGTGAGGACCGTGGCGATGTGCAGTTCGGCGCGCAGCCGCTCGACCAGTTGCAGGGGGACCACCGCCGCGCCCGTCACGACCAGGCGCAGCGCCGAAAGGTCGTGCTGGTCGCGGGCCGGGTGGTCCAGGAGCGACTGGTGGAGGGTGGGCGGGCCGGGGAGGACCGAGATCCTCTCCGCCGCCACGTTCGCGAGAACCGTCTCCACGTTGAAGACCGGCTGCGGGATCATCGTCGCGCCGCGCATCAGGCAGGCGATGATCCCCGCCTTGTAGCCGAAGGTGTGGAAGAAGGGGTTCACGATGAGGTAGCGGTCGCCTTCGCGCAGGCCCGCGAGCTCGCTCCAGATGCCGTAGCAGCGCAGGGTCTGGGCGTGGGTGATGACCGCGCCCTTGGGGCGGCCCGTGGTGCCCGAGGTGTAGACGATGTCGGAGGGGTCCGCCCCGTCGACGCCGTCCGCACGCCCCCGTACTTCCCGGCCGCTCACCCCGTCACCGCCGGCCAGGAAGTCCTTCCAGGTGCGGAAGTCCTCCGGGGCGTCGTCGGAGAGGACCACGACCTGCTCCAGGTGCGGGAGGCCGGGCAGCGGCCCGTCCCCCTTTCCGTCCGCCGCCGCACGGCGCAGCGAGGCGACGTACGACGTGCCGAGGAAGGTGCCCGTCACGAACAGCAGCTTCGCGCGGCTGCGTTCGAGGACGTAGGCCGCCTCGGTGCCCTTGAAGCGGGTGTTGAGCGGGACCAGGACCGCTCCCGCCGTCACCGCGCCGAGCGCGGAGACGATCCAGTCCAGGGTGTTGGGGGCCCAGACGGCCACTCTGTCGCCGGATTTGACCCCGTTTGCGATGCACGCTGCGGCGGCTCTTTCCACGCGCCGGCCGAGCTCGGCGTACGAGACGCGGGTGCGGCCCTCGACGACCGCTTCCCGGTCCGCGTACCGCTCGGCGGCTGCCCGGACCAGTCCCGGGATACTGCCCCACTCCAGGTCGCCGCGCATCACAAGCCCCTCCGCCGCAGTAGCTGACTATCCGTCAGATTAGCTGTAACCTGACGCGCTGTCAGCAGTCGGGACGACGTATGGCGAAGCCCCGGGGCCTCGCCACTCGCGGAGGTGCCGTTGCCCATGGCTTCACTCAAAGACGCTACAGCGATAGTCGGGATCGGGCAGACCGCGTTCGCCAAACAACTGCCCGAGGACGAGAAGACGTTGGCCTGCCGGGCGATCGTCGCCGCGCTCGACGACGCGGGGATCTCCCCGTCCGAGGTCGACGGCTTCGCCTCCTACACCATGGAGGAGACGGACGAGGTCGAGGTCGCCAAGGCGATCGGTGCGGGCGACGTGACCTTCTTCAGCAAGGTCGGCTACGGGGGCGGTGGTTCCTGCGCGACCATCGCGCACCTCGCGGCGGCCGTCGCCACGGGACAGGCGAGCGTGGGCATCGCCTGGCGCTCGCGCAAACGGGGCAGCGGACCGCGCCCCTGGAAGAACACGGCGGTCCAACTCCCCACCCCAGGACAGTGGACGAGGCCCTTCGGCCTGCTCCGCCCGGCGGACGAGATCGGGATGCTGGCGCGCCGCTACATGCACGAGTACGGGGCGACCCGCGACCACCTGTTCAATGTCGCCCTCGCGTGCCGGAACCGGGCCAACCAGAACCCGGCCGCGATGATGTACGAACGCCCGCTGACCCGCGAGATGTACATGTCGTCGCGCTGGATCAGCGAGCCGCTCTGTCTCTTCGACAACTGCCTGGAGACGGACGGCGCGTTGGCCTGCGTGATCGTCTCCGCCGAGCGGGCGCGGGACTGCCGCCAGAAGCCCGTGTACGTCCACTCCGTCGCCCAGGGCCTGCCCGCGCAGCACCACGGGATGGTCAACTACTGGAACGACGACCCGCTGACGGGCCCGGCCTGGACGGCGGCCCGACACCTCTGGAAGCAGGCGGACTTCGCCCCCGAGGACGTGGACGTGGCCCAGATCTACGACGCGTTCACGCCGCTGATCCCCCTCTCCCTGGAGGGATACGGATTCTGCGGCCGGGGCGAGGGCGGCGCGTTCACGGAGGGCGGCGCACTGGAGAGCGGCGGCCGGCTCCCGATCAACACCGGGGGCGGCGGCCTGAGCGAGGCCTACGTCCACGGCTTCAACCTCATCAACGAGGGCGTGAAGCAACTCCGGGGCACGAGCACCGCCCAAGTACCGGACGCGTCAACGTGCTTGGTGACGGCGGGCGAGGGAGTACCGACATCGGCGGTACTGCTGCGGGCTCCGTAAGGGGCGCGGGGAACTGCGCGAGCAACCACGACGGACCCGCACCCGGAAAAGGACGACCACATGGCAGAAGCGACGACCGAACCCCTGCTGGCCCCCACGATCGACAAGGACGGCGCCCCGTTCTGGGAGTACGCCGCTCAGGGCGAACTGAGAATCCAGGCCTGCGCCAACCCGTCTTGTGGGGAGCTCCGGTTCCCGCCCAGGCCCTGCTGCCCCCACTGCCAGTCCTTCGACTCCGAGTGGCGGCGCATGAGCGGCCGTGGCCGCATCTGGTCCTACGTAAGGCCACACCCGCCCCTGCTCCCCGCGTACGCGGCACACGCCCCGTACAACGCGATCATCGTCGAGCTGGCCGAGGCGCCCCGCATCCGCCTGGTCGGCAACCTCGTCGCCGCCCCGGACGCGCCGCTGGACTCCGTCGACCCGGAGCGGCTCCGCATCGGCGCGAAGGTGCAGGTCGCCTTCACCGACGTGGACGGAATCACGATGCCCCGCTGGCTCCTGGAGCGGCCATGAGCCTGCGTACGGCGTTCGACAAGGAGACGGGCGTCGCGGTCGTCACGCTGGACCGCCCCGCCCGCCACAACGCCATCGACCAGGCGACGGCGGACGAACTCTCCACCACCTGGAGGGAGTTCCGCTACGACGACACCGTGCGGGCGGTCGTCCTCACCGGCGCCGGGGAGAAGGCGTTCTGCACGGGCATCGACCGCGACACGGACGTACCGCAGCCGGGCTCCCCCTACTCGATGGACGATCCGCTCCTCGCCGTCGGCCCCAAGGCCAACGACCTGTGGAAGCCGGTCATCGCCGCGGTGAACGGCATGGCGTGCGGCGGCGCGTTCTACCTTCTGGGCGAGTCGGAGTTCGTCATCGCCGCAGAGCACGCCACGTTCTTCGACCCGCACACCACGTACGGCATGGTCAGCGCGTACGAGGCGATCCTCATGGCGCAGCGGATGCCGCTCGGCGAGGTGGCCAGGATGTCGCTGATGGGCACCGCCGAGCGGGTATCGGCGCGGCGGGCGTACGAGACGGGCCTGGTCTCGGAGGTGACGGAAGCGGCCGATCTGCTGGCGGCGGCCACGCGCGCGGCCGAGGTGATCGCCGCCTGCCCGACCGAACCGGTGCAGGGGACGGTACGGGCGCTCTGGTCGGCGAAGGAAGCGGCCCGCACCCAGGCCCTGGCACAGGCGCCGCACCTCATCGCGCTCGGCAATCTGCCCCCGGACCGCCAGGCGGGCCTCTTCACGGGCCGCGGGTCCGATTTCCGTACCAGGTGAGCGAGTGAACGGGTCAAACCGCCGCCTCGCGCGGTTCATGCACTCGGCGTAACGTCACGAGTGGACGGCCGCCGTCCGGACCCCCTTCCACCACTGGCACGACGGCCGTCACGAGACGGACCCCGAGCCAGGGGCCGGGCCCCCTCCCCCGCCGCCAGCGGCAGTAGTTTTGCCGCGGCGCCGGCGCGACGCGGGGCAATCGGGTGGGTGGGCGGGAAAGATTCGCCGCGAAGCGGCGGCCAGGACCGCACCCGACCCGCACCCCGGGGCCGGGGGCGACTAAGACCGGGCCGTCCCGGTCCCCCGCTCCGCGTCCAGCGCGTACACGCACCGGTCCTTGCTGCACGCGTACACGACGCCGTCCCGCACCACGGGTGCCCCGGTGATCTCCCCGCCGGTCGCCAGCTTCCAGCGCAGGCGGCCGTCGTCCGCCTTCAGGGTGTACAGCAGGTGGTCCGTGGACCCGAAGTGGATCCGCCGGTCGGCGACGACGGGCGCGCCGACGACCTCGCCGCCCGCCTGGAACCGCCACTTCGGCGTCCCCGTCACCGCGTCCAGGGTGTAGAGCCCCTTGCCGCTGCCCACGTGCACATGGCCGTCGGCGACGAGCACGGGCTCGATCGATGCCCGCGACTCCGTGGCGATGCGCCACCTGTCACGGCCGTCCGCGGCATCGAGGGCGTACACGGTCCCGAGGTAGTCCGCGAGGTACACGCCGCCGCCGGTGACGGCGGGCCCCGGCGCGAACGCGGGCGGGCACAGGAACGCCGCGGGCGCCTCGAAGTGCCACCGGACATGGCCCCCGGCCACGTCGATCGCGAGGACCCGGGTCCCGGCGGACACGTACACGTACCCGTCCTGCGCGGGCGCGAGCCGCACCGGCACGCCGCCGCAGGAGGCCGCGTCGCCGATGGGGTACGACCAGCGCTCGTCGCCCGTACGGGCCTCCAGGGCACGCAGGCGCGCGTCCTTCCAGACGTAGACCGTGCCGTCGTGGACGACGGGCCCCGCCTCGGGGGTCTCGAAGTCGGTCTGGGCCCCGGTGATCTCCCAGAGCTTCTGGCCGTTCGCGGCTTCCCAGGCCTGCACGCCGCCGCCGCGCGTGCCGGTGACGACGGTGCCGCGGTCGGCCTGGAGGGAGTACACCCAGGCGTCGGTGTTCAGGCGCCACATGTCGGTGCCGTCGGCGCCGTCGAGGGCGTAGAGGGTGGGGCCGTCCGAGGCGTGGATGCGGCCGTCGGCGACCGCCATGGACCAGGCGACGTCCCGCGTCTTGAAGCTGCGCCGGCCCGTGCCGACGTCCAGGGCGTGGACCTCGAAGGACGTGACGTAGACGAGGTTGCCCGCGACGGCGGGCGTGCCCCACACGTCGTTGGACATCCGGAAGCGCCACGGCCGCCAGGCGGACCCCGCGTCCGGCGCCACGGCAGGCGCGGGCACCACGGGGTCGACGCCGTTCGCCGCGGCCTTGGACCGCGACCACGAGGCGGCGAGCCCGGCATCGGCGGCCGGGGCGCCCCCGGCGGCGGCGCGTGCGTCGGCCACCCGCGGGCCGGGACCGATCGGCACCTTCGCCCCGGCCAGATGCACCGGACCGGCGTCCGGCACGCCCCCGAAGGGCGGCGGCTGCGTGGGCGGCGCCGGCGGCGCGTGCTGCGGGGGCGGCGG
>NZ_JBNNJZ010000267.1:0-10933 GCF_050270335.1 Streptomyces sp. NPDC059900 | reverse complement strand
TGCTGGACCACGTACCGTTCCAGCGTGATGCGACAGGACATGAGCGCCTTGGCGATGCTCTCCAGCACCAACGACAGCCGCCGGGTGTGCCGGGTGCCGGAGGTACCGGCGTAGGGGCTGGCGAGCGTGGTCGCCCGGCTGCCGATGCGTACACCCACGCCCTTGGCCTGGGCGTCAAAGGCCTGCGCCGCCAGCCGGGGTAGGCGTTCATCATCGAGTAGCCGTTCGAGGTTGGCAATCGCTACAGCGGCGTGCTCCTTAGCGGTTCCTGGGTGTGCGTCCGCGAGCCACGCCTGGTACTCCGGCAGCAATGCTTCCAGGTCCTGGTAGTCGACGGTCACAGTCATCGCGGACGTGGCGGCGTTCTCAAACTCATGCGCCTCGTCGATCACGAGGAGCAGCTCAGGTCCGACGGCACGCAGGTCGTCCAGGTGGGAGAGGACGAGGGCATGGTTGGCGAGGATGAGGCGGTGGCTGTCGATCGACTCCCGGACGGTGTCGGTGTGCACGGTGAGCGGGTTACCTGCGGCGGGGCCGTAGTCGCCGTCGCGCTGGGACAGCGACTCCAGCCAGAGCGGCAGGCCGCGCCCGATGTAGTCGGTGAAGAAGGCGGGCAGGTCCACCGGGTCGACCGATCTGGCCGTCCAGGACTGCGGGGGTTCCTTGGCCGCGAGCAGGCGCAGCGCGAGGAAGACGGCGAGTTCGCGGAACCGGCTCCGCTGGGAGAAGTCGGCGCGGGCGGTGCCCGCGGAGCGGTGCCGACGGGGGGCCTCGGCGAGGGTCTTCGTCAGGGCTGCGAGGGAGAGCCGGTTGGACTTGCCCTTGACCAGGTCGGCGACCCCGAGGATGCCCGGCAGGGCCCGCTCCAGGTCCTGGATGTCCTTCGCCATCTGGCTCTGCAACTGGTTGGTGTATGTGGCGATGACAGCGGTACGGCTGTCGCCACCGGCGAGCCAGTCCAGCGCGGCGGCGAGCAGTGCATAGCTCTTTCCGGTACCGGTGGGTGCTTCCAGCAGACCGCTGACGCCACGGTCGATCCAGTCGTGCAGTGTCGTCGTCATCGTCTGCTGGGCAGGCCGAGGTTCAACGCGGGAGCCGTGCACGACCCGGGCGAGAGCGGTCGGCTCGACCCTTCCGCCGGCGCCCCGTAAGACATCCGGCACGTCCACGGCGCCCTTGCCCGGTGCCCTTCCGCCAGGGGTTCGACGCGGCGTGCGCTGCCCAAACTCGGCACCCAACAGGCGGGCCACGTGCGCCTGCTCCCACACCCGCGGCTCTCGATCGTTGGCGGCCTCACCCTCGGCCAGTTCCCGCAACAGCCACCACGCGTCGGAGTCGGGGCAGACGTCGGCGATGAGATCGCGCAATTCGGCCGTCCTGCCTGCGAACTCGGCGGCGGCCCGCTCTAGGAGACGCACCAGCAAGACCGCGTCGCCGTCCGCAGTATGGGCGCGCAGATCCGAACGGGAGACGTCGAGCTGAAGCGCGAGGTCCTGAAGTCGGTGGGATGGGGCTGTCGGCCAAACGGCGTGCGCGAGGTACAGGGCGTCGACGGGGCGCACGGCGGAGAGCGGATCGCTGGTACCGGCCTCCTTCGCCGCTTCACTTACGACCGGAAAGTCCAGTGTCGTGCCGTTATAGGCGACCACGACATCGGCGTCCGACAGGAAGTCACTCAGCTCCGTCCACGCCTGTTGCTGGGATAACCCCTGGCCAAGCACAGCGTCCCGCACACTGCCGTCACGCAACTCCTCAGTGTCACCAGGGAACCTGAGGTACCGCCGCCAGTGGGGCGCCGCAGCGACCCATTCACGATCGGCGCCGAACCTGACCGCTGCCACCTCGTAGACGTGCCGCTCCAAGTAAGGAGCGGTCGCCGTCGTCCGTACGACACTTTCGACGTCGAGCGCGACGGTCCGCAGCACGGACGTCTCGTCCAACTGTGCAGCAACAGCGGACTCAGCGCCTGGCTGGCGCCGTTCAGACGCCACCTGTGCCGGGCGCACATGTTCCTGCGGAGCAACAGGTAGGAGACGGTCCCCCGAAGCGATCAGCAGACCTCCGCGGACCGCCTCGGCGACCAGCTTGACTAACCGCTGCTCCGGTAGTGTGCCGAACTGCTTCTTGGCCTCGACTACCAGTTCCCGCTCAGAAATTCCGGACGAGAAGGCGCGGACCAGCTCTGCAACCTTCCTGGACGCCGCAGAAACCGTCTGCCCTTCGGGCATGTACACCCCCCTTGCACACGGCCCCGGCCCATGCTCGACCGCGCCGCTCCCTCGGCTCTCCCTCCCCTGGAGACCCGAGACGTGGCCTACATCATAGTTTTATTCGGAAGGTTACGGACCTTAAGCAGAAATATTCGTGGTCGTCAGACGGACACGGACAGGCGTGACGGTGCTCAGCTTCCACGAGCCGAACTGGCGTACAGGCGCACGTGATGGAAGGTCGGCGTGCTCGCCCGTTGAGCACGCGGCCTCTTCCGCTGCCGCGGCCATCACCCCTTCGCGCATCCCCCCACCGTCTGCTGACCCCGCTCGCGGCGTTCCTTCACTACGGACGGGTCCGTGCCCCATCCTCCACACACGACTTCGACAGCTGAGTGAGGGTCGAGGGATACGGCGTGACTTTCCGGATCCAGCCGGAAGCCTTCCGACCCATTCTTCAAGCTGGCCGTTACCGAGTTCCACCGTCCGGACCCTGACTGCACGTGGGAGTGGGAGCGGGATGCAGTGTTTGACCGTTGCGCAGCCCGGTTTCGCCGTGAGTCCACTGCGGGGTATCGCTCGGCAACCCTGCACGCCCGCTGTGCAGGGCAGCCACCCATTATGGATGGCTGCAGGTTGGAACCTGCTGGCTACACCGCATCCTCTCGTTGCAACGGCGGTAGAGGGGGGATGGACACGATGACCGCCTCTCAGGCGTTCTCGTCCTGGATCCGCGCACCCAGATCCTCCGCCCACTCCAGCGCCCACGCCTTGAGTTCTTCGATCTGCCGGGTGGTGAGCCCATACGCGGTGTAGTCCTCATCCTCGTACCAGTCCGCGCCGATGAGCCGGTCCCGGAGGTCTTCGAGGCTGAACTCGTCGTGGGCGCGACGGCGGCCCAGGGATTCGAGGTCGGCGGCGGAGCGGTGACGGGAGGCAGCCTGGACGTCGATGAGGTCGCGGACGGTGCCGCGGTCGGCGAGGGCACGGACCTTGGTTCCGATCACGTCGTCGAGGGAAAGAACAGGGCCGTAGGGGGTCTGGGCAGGCGGAGCCCAGAACGCCTCCTTGAGGACGTCGACTTCGCACTCCTCGCCGGTGTCCGGATCGGTGACGAGGAACCGGCCACTGAGCGGATCGGTCTGGACGTGCGTGGTCTGCCATCCGCGCGCGCTGAGGCCTGCTGTGAGTGAGGCGACGATCTCCTGCATCGGAGCAGGGTTCTCGGTGGCGACGTCGAGGTCACGGCTGAAGCGTTCGACCAGGCCGTGGGCCTGCACGGCGTATCCGCCGGTGAGGACCAGAGGGTAGGGGGAGCCGAGGTCGAGGATGTCGGCGAGGAGACGCTCGTGGAGCGGAGTGAGCTTCACGTGGCGGTCGTGTCGGCGGGAGCGGTGCGGAGCAGCTCGGGGAAGGCGTCCTCCCAGACCTCGCGGATGTAGGGACTGATCAAGCGCCGCAGCACGGGCCACTGCTCGGTGAGCAGCCGGTGGTGGAGGAGAGCCACCAGGTCCTCACTCAGTCCTTCGGCAAGGACGGTCCGGTAAAGCGTCATGCGGGACTTCGGACGGTCCAGGCTGTAGCTCGTCCTCCCGGACCAGACGATGTGGAGCGGCAGGTCCACGTTGCCCTCGACGGGGCCGGCCAGCTCCTGCAAGCGCTCGGGCAGTCGGCTGCGGTAGCGGTCCCGCAGAATCTCGGCACGGGGGGCGGTGATCGTCGTGTCCATGCATCCAGTATCACTGCTGGGAGGCAGCGGCAAGGCGGATACGGGGCTCCCCTGTCGTACGTACGGGCCGGGGGCCGCCGCCCTTCTCTCGGACATCTCACCCAGTGGGCGCTTAGCGCAACATCGCCTACCCGTGCAGCGCCCAGGTGGTGCGGCAAGCGGCTGCCCTGCCGACCTAGGACCAGCCCCGCTCGCGGGCGCGCGTGATCGTGGCGCAGCAGGTCACGCGGAGGGCCGCCGCGGTGGAGTCGGCTGCGGCTTCGGTCTCCGAGTCGGGAATGACGACGGTGCCGAAGCCGAGGCCCATGGCGCAGGCGCAGTGGACGAGAAGGACACCGGGGCGAGGTCGCGGTAGCGGCCGGAGGGGGCAGGCGGAATCCATAAGGCACACCGCTCGGCCCCGAACGCAGCCCACTCACTCAGGACCCATGCCGCGGACGAGCTGTCGAGTCTTACACCGAACTTCCCAAGCGGGAGCCAGGCACCTGTGTCCAGGCCCCCGTCATGGCGGCCACCTGGTCAGCAAGCTGGGACGCTCCCGCGCCCGATGCTGACCGTTTGCTGACCCGAGCGGGGCTATCACACCTCTGACCTGCAAAAACACCCAAGTGCTAGATCTTGGACTTGAACATGGTGCGCAGCATGGAGCTACTCCTTGTCCTCGGCTCCCTGCCTGCGTTTTTGCAGGTCAAGGGCTGACCGCCCACTTTACAGCGTGTCGCGGGCGCGCAAAGGGCTCTTCTCGTCCGTCGCGATCTCCCGGAGCAGGTTCATCACTGCCCGGGCCCTGGCGGTCTGGGCCACGCCTCCCATGGAGACAATCTTGACTTCGAGCGGTGCGCCGCCGTCCCGCAGGCGCAGTTCGGCGACCTCGCCGCCGCCGTAGGTCTGGCTGGTCGCGGGCCGCTGGTTGAGCACGGAATACCCCAGTCCGCGGGCCACGAGGGAGCGCACGGTCTCGTAGCTGCGGGTGCGGTAGCGGACGTCGGGGGCGGTGCCGGTGGCGGCCACCAGGGCGTGGAAGTAGTCGCGGCTGTGCGGGAGGTCGAGCAGGACCAGGGGTTCGGCGGAAAGCTCGGCCAGCTCCACGCTGTCCTGCCCGGCCAGCGGGTGGTCGGCCGCGACGATGACGTAGGCCGGGGCACGGGCGATCGTCTCGCTGTGCAGTTCCGGCTCGGACGTCAGGCCGAGGCCGTAGGTGAGGGCGAAGTCGATGCGTCCTGCGGCCAGGGCCTGCACGAGCTGGTCGGTCTCCGCCTCCACCACGTCGATCTCTATGCCGGGGTGGCGCCGGGTGAACTCGCTGAACAGCGGCGGCAGGTAGTACGGCGCCAGGGTCACGAAGCAGCCGACGGCCACCGGACCGGAGAGGGTCTCCCCGTCGCCCCTGGCCTCCCGGTGGACCTCGCGGGCCCGTGCAAGCAGGTCCCGCGCCTGCTGCTGGAGCCGCTCCCCCGCGGGCGTCAGGGTCAGGCCCCGCCCCCGGCGCCGGATGAAGAGCTGCACCTGGAGGTCCTGCTCCAGGCTGTGGACGGCGGCGGACACGGCCGACTGGGCGATGTGCAGCTCGGCCGACGCCTCCGTCATGGAGCCACGTTCGGCGGCCACGAGGAAGTAGCGCAGCTGAACGAGGGTGAAACCCAGCGGTGACGTCATACGAGACCTTCGTGCCCGGTGAACGGTGTCCGCACCGACCCTATGCGGCGGCGAGGGCTACACCCGCTCGGCGGGCGTGTGGGGCGTGTGGGCTGCGGGGGATTCAGGGGACTCAGAGGACTCAGGGGACACAGCGGACTCAGGGGCCGTGGGAGAGATGTCCTCGGGGCGCAGCAGCGTGGTGCCGACGGTCTCCTTCAGGGTCAGGGCGGCGACCAGGCCGCCCACCGCGAACACCATCAGGTACGGGCCCGGCACCAGGGTGCTGCCTGTCGCGGAGATGAGCACCGTCATCAGGTAGGGCACGGTCCCGGCGAACAGCGCCGCGGTGATGTTGTACGCGACGGAAAGACCGCTCTGCCGGGTGCGGGTGGGGAAGATCTCCGCCGACCACACGGCGTAGGTGCCGAGGATCGCCGCCAGGATCGCGCCGAGCAGCAGACCGGCGATCCAGGTGCCCACGAGCCCGGTCCGCATCAGGAGGAAGGCCGGGGTGGACAGGACGAGCAGGGCCGCCGTCGCCCCGATGAACACCGGTTTGCGTCCCACCCGGTCGGAGAGCGCGCCGAACAGTGGCACGAGCGCGAGGCCCATCAGCGAGATGACCGTGGACAGCAGGGCCGCGTTGTCGGCGGAGTGGCCCAGGTGGTCGGTCTCGTAGGTGACGAGGTAGGTCAGCACGGCGTAGAAGGGGACGTGCATGGCCGCCATCAGGCCTGCGGCCTGCAGCAGTTCGCGCTTGTGGGAGCGGAGCAGTTCGCGGGCGGGGCTGCTCGGAACGGTGCCGCCTGCTTCGAGCGCCCGGTACTCCGGGGTGTCCTCGATCTTGCTGCGGATGATGAAGCCGATGACGCCGAGGGGCGCGGCGATCAGGAAGGGGATGCGCCAGCCCCAGGCGGTGAGCTGGCTCTCGTCGAGCGCGGTGGACAGGATGAGGAAGACGAACGAGCCGGCGAGGAAGCCGAGCAGGGAGCCGACCTCCAGCCAGCTCACGCCGAATCCGCGCCGGCGTCGCGGCGCGCTCTCGGCCAGGAAGCTGGCCGCGCTGCCGAACTCGCCGCCCGCCGCGAAGCCCTGGATCAGGCGAAGCACCACCAGGAGGACCGGGGCGGCGATGCCGATGGAGTCGTAGCCGGGGAGCAGACCTATGGTCAGGGTCGCGCCCGACATCATGAAGATGACCAGTGACAGGGTGCGCTTGCGGCCGATGCGGTCGCCGAGCGGTCCGAAGACGAGGGCGCCGATGGGCCGGATGCCGAAGGAGACGGCGAACACGCCGAACACGGCGAGCAGTCCGGTCGTGCTGTCGTCGGCGGGGAAGAACACGGTCGCGACCGTGCCGGCGAGATAGGCGTAGGCAGCCCAGTCGAACCAGTGCACGAAGACGCCTACGGCGCCCGCGGCGACGCTCCTGCGCAGTGCGACCACATCGGTGGCCGGCTCGGCCTCGGTCGTCGTGGCACTGCTGTCACGCGTGGGCATACGCGCCTCCTTGGGGAAAAGGGGTTCCGAAGCTGGAGCTGTGCGGGTGCCGCGGTCCTCGGGCCGTCAGGGCCGGGGTGGTGGGGCGGCGCCGCGGTCCACGCCGGTCCAGGCCAGTGCGAGCGCGCCGTCGAGCAGGGCGCGTTCGGCCCGCCCGCCCACGCAGTGGGCGGCGAACTCGTACTGGTGGTTGGTGGCGGGCAGGGAGCCGATGCCGATGTACGGGTGGATCGCGGGGACGACCTGCGAGACGTTGCCCATGTCGGTGGAGGCGCGGTTCATGCGCGCCGCCTGGCCGGGCGGCGCGAACTCACGGCCCAGGGCCAGGGCGTTGGTCCGGTAGTGCGCGAGGGCACTCTCGTCGGTGCGGAACTCCGCGTAGGGCTTGCTCTCCGGTTCGATCTCCAGGTCGCAGCCGGTGGCGAGGGCGCCCGCCTCGAAGGCCCGCATGACGCGCGGTTCGAGTTCGGCCAGTTCGGCGAGCGTCTCGGCCCTGACGTACCAACGGCCGCTCGATCGTTCCGGGATGGCGTTGGGGGCGTCCCCGGCGTGTGTCACCACACCGTGCACGCGCGCCGAACCCGGCAGTTGCTGGCGCAGCAGCCCGATGGCGACCTGGGCGACGGTGAAGGCGTCGGCCGCATTGATCCCGGCCTCCGGGTAGGCGGCGGCGTGCGCGGACTTCCCGGTGTAGGAGACCTTGGAATGGCTGACCGCGAAGGGGCGGGCCTCGGCGACGTCGACCGGCGCCGGGTGCACCATCATCGCGAGGTCCACGTCGGTGAAGGCGCCGCGGTCGAGCATCTCGATCTTGCCGCCGCCGCCCTCCTCGGCCGGGGTGCCGTAGACCTCCACGGTGAGTCCCGCGTCGTCGGCGACGGCGGCCAGGCCGAGCGCGGCGCCGACCGAGCTCGCCGCGATGAGGTTGTGGCCGCAGGCGTGTCCCAGGCCGGGCAGCGCGTCGTACTCGGCGCACAGCGCGATCTTGACCGGCCCGCTGCCGAACCGGGCGTGGAAGGCGGTGTCCAGGCCGAGGTAGGACGGCGTGACGTCGAATCCGGCGCGGTCGAGCAGTTCGGGTACGGCGGCGGCTGCCCGGTGTTCCTGCCAGGCGGTCTCCGGATCGGCGTGCAGCCGCTCGGAGAGGCCGATCAGTTCCGCGGCGTGCCGGTCGACCGTGTGCCGTGCCGCCTCCTTCATCCGCTCCATCACAGGTCTCCCGGAACGCCGTACGAGGGAGAGGTGGCGGGATCGAGTCCGCGCCGCACATAGGCGTCGCGTTGCGGCAGCCAGACGTCGAGCAGGTCGCCGAGCCGGTCCAGGGGATCCTCGGCCCAGTCCACCCGCAGGTCGGTGACCCGCCAGCCGACGTCCGCGACGACCGCCATCCCGGCGGAGTACACGGGCCCCTCCTCGCCGCCGGCCGCGACGGCGGCCTTCATCGCGGTGAGCAGTCGTTCCTCGAGCTCTCCCGTGGCGGCGGCGTACGCGTCAAGGAGTACGCCGGGGATGTGCGCGCCGGACAGCATGTTGCCGGCCGCGACCGCGCCGTCCTCGGTGGCCGACGCGAAGGTGCCCAGGGTGCGCGGGCCGCTGAAGGCGAACCCCGGACCCGACCGGCCGAGAACGGTCAACTGCCGGTAGTCGATGGTGTCCTTGTTCGCCGCCGCGCCGGTGACGCCGGCCAGGGCGCGTTCGGCGTCGCCGTGGTCCGCGAGGCCGTCGAGGAGGCCGGTGCCCAGCATGGGGTCGGTGATGTTCTGCGAGGTCGCCGCGCCGACGCCGGGCCGCAGGTGGACGACACGGGCGGCGACCGCCGGACTCGACGAACTGGCCGCGATGCCGAACCGCTCACCGTCCCTGACCACCAGAGAGAACGTCATGCCTGCTCCTCCTCGGGAAGTGCGGCCCCGGGAAGCACGTCCGCGGGAAGTACGGCGATCGCGTCGATCTCGCACAGCCACTCGGGCCGGGCGAGCGCGGACACCACCAGGCCGGTGGAGATGGGGTGGACGCCCTTGGTCCAGCGGCCCACCGTGCGGTACACCGCCTCGCGGTAGCGCGGATCGACCAGATAGATGGTCAGCTTGACCAGGTGTTCCATCCGGCCGCCCGCCTCTTCGAGCAGCATCTTGATGTTCGCCATGGCCTGCTCGGCCTGCGCCTCGACGTCGCCGATGCCCACGGACTCGCTGGTGTCGAGGTCCTGGCCGATCTGGCCGCGGACGTACACCGTGTCACCGGCGACGACGGCCTGGCAGAGGTCGTTGTCGAGGTTCTGCTCGGGGTAGGTGTCGCGGGTGTTGAACGGACGGATCCGTGTGTGCCCGCCGACGGTGATCGGGTCCTTGGGCCGGGGGCCCTGGTGCGTGCTCGGGGAAGTCATCGTCTGCTCCTCAGGTGGTGGGGGCGGCCGGGGCGGCGCCGTGCCGGTCGGTGGTGCCGTACGCGAGGTAGCCCCGCCGGGTCACGATGTGGTCGGCGACGTACCGGGCGTCGTGCCAGACACCCCAGATGAAGCTGGATCCGCGGCGGGAGAGCCAGGGCAGGCCGAGGAAGTAGACGCCGGGCTCGGTGGAGACTCCGCGTCGCTGCTGCGGGCGGCCCTTCTCGTCGAAGGCGTCCACCTCGAGCCAGCCGTAGTCGGTGGCGAAGCCCGTCGCCCAGACGACGGAGGTGACGCCGGCCCCGGCCAGGTCCAGTTCGAGGCGGGGGTCGCTCACGCACTGCGGGTCCGGTCCCAGGACGTGGGCCTGCGGCTCCTCGGGGAGGTCGAGGCCGTTGCGCTCGACGTACGCGTCGGCCGCCCGGAGCAGGGCGAGGTACTTCTCGTCGCCGAGCGCGATGTTCGTGGCGAGGTCGGGGGCGAAGCGCAGGACGCCGTCGGCGCAGGACTCCGTCATCCCGAGCAGTTCGATGCCGTCGGCGGCCAGGGCGCGGAAGTCCACGGTGTGGCCGCCGCGCGCACCGCTGACCGCGATGGTCACGTGCTCGGCGCCCTGCGGCGAAGTCTCCGCGTCCCAGAGCCCGAGCACCCCGAGCCACCAGCAGAAGTCACGCCCGCGGTACTCGCGGGGAGGACGGTCGTGCGGACCGACGGAGAGGAAGACCCGGCGCCCGGAGCGGCGCAGCTCGTCGGCTATCTGCACCCCCGAGGAACCCGCCCCGACCACCAGGACGGCGCCTTCGGGCAGTTGCTCCGGATTGCGGTAGCCGCTGGAGTGGATCTGCACGGGGACGGTGCCGTCCGGAACGATGGGCGGGAACACCGGCCGCTGGAACGCCCCGGTCGCCACCACGACGAACCGCGCGTCGATCGAGCCCTGTGACGTCTCCACCCGGAAACCCGGCCGGCCCGGGTGCCTGCGTACGCCGGTCACCTCGACACCGCAGCGGACCGGGGCGCCGATCTTCTCGGCGTACGCGGCGAAGTACTCGGCGACCTGCTCCTTCGTGGCGAAGCCGTCGGGGTCGACGTCGGTGAACTCGAGGCCGGGGAAGCGGTCGTGCCACGCGGGACCGTTGGCCACCAGGGAGTCCCATCGCTCCGAGCGCCACCGCTCGGCTATGCGATGCCGCTCCAGCACGATGTGCGGCACTCCGTGAGCCCCCAGGTGCTCACTGGCCGCCACGCCGGCCTGACCGGCCCCGACGACGACTACTTCGGTCTCTTCGCTCGGCACTTCATCCTCCGCTCATACGGCAGTTCATTCCGGTGTCGCGTTGACTGCGCTGCCGTACGGGACATCCTTGAACGCACCGTGAATCCTGTCCAACAGATGTTTCCGTTGCAGGCGATCGTTTTTTCAGATGCGGTTCGCCTCGGCGACCGGAGGCCGGAGCGAGACCGGGAAGGGTC